>CP134536.1:1460000-1760000 GCA_031826515.1 Flavobacteriaceae bacterium HL-DH10
GGGTGCTTTTTCACCTAAAGAAACCCTTTTAAACAACAATAAATCTTTAACTAATTGTTGATCGTTTAAAGCTAAAGCAACATCTATTAAATACGTTTCAGAAATATAATTTGCAACAGACTCATTTCCTAAATCAGCAAGTTGCTGCCATAAATCTAATAAAAGAATCCTCTTAATCTTATTAGGAGCTGTTTTCATAGCACCATAAAAAACATCGATATTCTTTTTATAGTTTGCTTCTTCATCTAACGTTTCAGAAGTCATTCCGAACACATAATTTAACATGCGCTCTTCTAAAAAACTAGAGCTTTGTAATGTTATATTATTAAAATCTACATAATCAAAATAATGTGCTTCTAAATTTTTAATATATGTTTTTACATTTTCATATTTTTTAGGAATATATGGTTTATTAGCTTTAATAAATTGAAGTGCAATAGTACCTTTCGCTGCTTTTTCAAAACTTAACTGCGTATCTCTTTGTGTTTTAAAGATGGCTTTTAACGCTGTAGTATCTTTACTTTGTTGTCTATAATAATTACCAATACTTTGAGTAACCATAGACATGCTATTCGTATAAGACGCTAATAGTTTATTTTCTGAAGAAGATGTAAATTTTACACCTGTTTCCGAATTAAAAGTAAGTACTATATCTTCTTTTCCATTATAAATAATATCAAAATTATAATCTTCTTGCGGTACAGCATATACTAATTTATACATGCCTTTTGCTGCTGTAGAATCTAATTGAAACTGAAAGCTTCCGTCCTCTTTTATTTCTGCATTAGTAATATATTCTGAAATGGTAGGCATCGCCTTATACAATAAAGCAACATTATAGTCTTTAGCTGGAGAGAATATTCCTTTTATGGTATGCTGAGCAAAAAGAAATGTTGGCAATAAAACTACCAAGACAATAATTCGGTTTAACATGGATACTAATTTATTTATATTTCATAAAAATCAATAATCAAGCCACAATAGGTTTTAATAATTCTAATGCTTGTTTTACAGATTTAACAGATTCAAAAGTTAATAATAATCGCAAACCATTACGCGTTTGCTTTTCTTTCATTTTACAAATACTAGGATTTTTTTGTACAAATTGAAGTACTTTAGTAAATCCATTACTTTGATAAAAGTTACTCTGCTGGTCGGTTATAAAATAGCCTACAAATTTACCTTTTTTCATGATAATTTTCTCGAAACCTATTTTAGTAGCCAACCACTTTATTTGGACACTATTTAATAAATCGGTCACTTGACTTGGCAACTCTCCAAAACGATCGATTAATTCTTTTTCAAAGGTCTGTAATTCTACTTCAGTTTTTAAATTATTTAGCTGAGTGTACAAATTTAAACGTTCAGCAATATTATTTACATAATCATCTGGAAATAGCAATTCAAAATCGGAGTCGATAGTCACTTCTTTTACATAAACTTTATCGGCTTCATCTTCATTATACAAATCTTTAAACTCATTTTCTTTAAGTTCATCAATAGCTTCGTTTAATATTTTCTGATAGGTATCAAACCCTATTTCATTTATAAATCCGCTTTGTTCACCGCCTAATAAATCGCCAGCGCCACGAATTTCTAAATCTTTCATAGCAATATTAAATCCGCTTCCTAATTCTGTAAACTGCTCTAAAGCTGTAATTCGTTTTCTAGCATCGTCCGTCATTGCCGAATACTCAGGCGTTATAAAATAACAAAATGCTTTTTTATTACTTCGTCCAACACGACCACGCATTTGGTGCAAATCACTCAATCCGAAATTATTAGCATTATTTATAAAAATGGTGTTTGCATTAGGTACATCAAGACCACTTTCAACAATGGTTGTACTTACTAATACATCAAAAGCGCCATCCATAAACGATAACATAAGTTGCTCAAGTTTTTTACCTTCCATTTGACCATGACCAATGCCTATTTTAGCATCGGGAACCAAACGCTGAATCATACCAGCCACTTCTTTTATATTTTCAATACGGTTATGAATAAAAAATATTTGTCCGCCGCGTTCAATTTCATAACTCACGGCATCACGAATACTTTCTTCATTAAATCGAATAACATGACTTTCTATAGGATAACGATTAGGAGGTGGCGTTGTTATAACCGATAAATCGCGTGCTGCCATTAAACTAAATTGAAGCGTACGCGGAATAGGTGTTGCGGTTAATGTTAACACATCTACATTATCTTTTAGTGTTTTTAGCTTTTCTTTTACGGCAACTCCAAATTTTTGTTCTTCGTCAACAATAAGAAGTCCTAAATCTTTGAATTTTACATTTTTATTAACAAGCTGATGCGTCCCAATAATGATATCAACTTTCCCAGCTTCTAAAGCCTCAAGGGTTTCTCTTTTTTCTTTAGCCGTTCTAAATCGGTTTAAATAATCGACCGTTACAGGGAATTCTTTTAAACGAGCTGCAAAAGTTCTTGAATGCTGATATGCCAAAATGGTTGTTGGCACTAAAACAGCGACCTGCTTTCCGTTATCCACCGCTTTAAAAGCCGCACGAATAGCAACTTCCGTTTTACCAAAACCAACATCGCCACAAACCAATCTATCCATGGGGCGTTCGCTTTCCATATCCACTTTTATATCGGCAGTCGCAGTACTTTGGTCTGGTGTATCTTCGTAAATAAAAGATGCCTCTAACTCGTGTTGCATGTAACTATCTGGTTTGTATTGATAGCCTTTTTCGGTTTTACGTTTGGCGTAAAGTTTTATCAAATTAAACGCTACATGTTTTACACGTGCTTTTGTTTTAGCTTTTAAAGTTTTCCAAGCGGCACTACCAAGTTTGTAAATTTTTGGTGGTTTCCCATCTTTTCCATTAAACTTGGTGATTTTATGAAGGGAATGGATGCTTAAATACAACACATCGCGCTCACCATAAACCAACTTAATAGCTTCCTGTTTTTTACCTTCTACATCTATTTTTTGAAGTCCTCCAAATCGCCCAATACCATGATCTATATGCGTAACATAATCGCCAATATCTAAATTTGTAAGTTCTTTTAAAGTGATGGCTTGCTTTTTAGCATAGCCATTTTTAACATGGAACTTATGGTAACGTTCAAAAATCTGATGATCTGTATAACAAACTATTTTAGAATCATGATCTACAAAGCCTTGATGTAATGATAAAACGATGGTTTTATAATGAACATCTTCTTCTACATCATCAAAAATATCATGAAATCGTTTGGCTTGTTGTTCACTAACACAGGCTATATAATTAGTATAGCCTTTATCGTGATTGGTGTTTAAATCTTCAATTAACAAATTGAATTGCTTATTGAATGAAGGTTGTGGCGAGGTATTAAATTCTATTGATTGCGATGCATTAGTTGCACTAAACAAAGCAGAATTACCAAACTCAACAATAGAAAACTCTAATAACTGCCTTTTTAGCATTTCAGAATTACAAAACAGCTCGTTTGGTTCGGCATGCTTAATATCTGACGACAGTGTTTTAAAGGCTTCTTCTGCTTTGATATAAAAATCGTCTATTCTTGAAAAGAATAAATCGGCATTTTTAAAATAAACAACTGTTTTTTGAGCAATATATTTTAAAAAACTTTGACGTTTTTCTTCTAATAATTTATTGGCAACATTAGGGATAATGTTTATTTTTTTTATCTGCTCTATAGATAATTGTGTCTCGACATCAAAGGTTCTAATGCTATCAACCTCATCACCAAAAAACTCGATTCTATAAGGCTGGTCGTGCGAAAACGAAAACACATCTACAATACCACCACGTACCGAAAACTCTCCAGGTTCGGTAACAAAATCGACTCGTTTAAATTGATATTCGAACAATACTTCATTTACAAAATCGATAGATAAATTATCATTAACCGATACTTTTAAGGTATGGCGTTCTAATTCTTTTCTGGTTACAACCTGCTCAAAAAGCGCATCAGGATACGTAATGATGATGGCTGGCTTTTTTTGAGAATTTATGCGATTTAAAACCTCGGCTCGCAACAATACATTAGCATTATCGGTTTCTTCTATCTGGTAAGGTCTTCGATAACTTCCAGGATAAAATAGCACATCTTTATCACCACATAATTGTTCTAAATCATTTAGATAAAAAGCAGCTTCTTCTTTATCGTTAAAAACGATTAAAAAAGGTTTATCTACTTCTTTAAAAACACTAGATATTACAAATGAAAACGAAGAGCCTACAAGGCCTTTTAAATGTGTTTTACTTTGAGAATGGACAATAGAAGTTTTCAGATTTTGCGTTTGCAAAGTCTGTGCATAAGTTTGCGAGAGAATAGTTTTACTCACGTCATTTTGTTTTTCGATTTGCAAATATAAGGTTTCGGATCATTTTTAAAGTAGTTTGAAAAGAATTTACTATGGTTTGTGCTATATAAATTATCACAACCAAAAGGTCGTAGATTATCTTTTTAGTTCCGTTAGAGATTTAGCCCCGATAACTGTCGAGATTAAAACCCCTCATTGAGAGCCCTTCGACTTTCTTCAGAATGAACTTCTTCCAAAAGCCGAACCCGTTCCTATACTAAATTCAGGATGATGGTAATACCCAAAAAATTAATTTTTTCAGTTTAGTTTATTAAAAAAAATATGTAGGTTTGCATCAAGTAATAAAACAAAAATATATGTCGTTTTCAGATTTATTTGATAGTGGGTTTAAAAAGCGTAATGAAGATCATTTTGCTTCTATAGTTCGTGTAGCTATGGCTGATGGTGCTATTTCTAATGAAGAAAAGGCGTTTTTAGATAGATTAGCTCGTAACTTAGGTATTAGTGAAGGAGATTACCAGATCATTTTAAAAGATTATCAAAAACATCCTATTAATCCACCTTATGACTATGATCGTCGTTTAGAGCGTTTATACGATTTAGTACGTATGGTACATATTGACCACATTGAAGGTGAAGAAGAAATTGCATTATTAAAAAAGATTTCTGTTGGTTTAGGTTTTCATGCTGTAAACGTAAAATATATTATAGACAAAGCTTTAACACTAGTACATAATGGTGTGGATTTAGAGACTTTTGTGGACGATATGAAAAATATGAATAGATAAGAATTTATCGATTTTGATATAAAAAATGCGAACTATTAAGTTCGCATTTTTTATTTATACAACTTTAATTGAATACGCTTTCGCGGAACATCAACTTCTAGCACTTTTACTATAATTTGCTGATGTAAACTCAAGTGTTCGTTCACGTCTTTTACAAAACTATCTGATAAATTTGAAACGTGAATTAAACCACTTTCTTTTATTCCAACATCTACAAAACAACCAAAATTGGTAATGTTATTAACGATGCCAGGAAGCAATTGACCTTCGCGTAAATCATTAATAGTTTTTATATTCTGATTGAAAGTAAACACTTTGGCTTGTTCTCGAATATCTAAACCAGGTTTTTCTAATTCCTTAATAATATCTTCTAATGTAAGCAAACCAACCGATGCTGTGCAATAGTGTTTTAAATCTATTTTTTTAAGTAGTTCTGAATTACCAATTAAATCCTCAACCGATTTGCCTAAATCTTTCGCC
This sequence comes from Flavobacteriaceae bacterium HL-DH10, assembly GCA_031826515.1. Taxonomy (NCBI): domain Bacteria; kingdom Pseudomonadati; phylum Bacteroidota; class Flavobacteriia; order Flavobacteriales; family Flavobacteriaceae; genus Thalassobellus; species Thalassobellus suaedae. Next base: position 1,465,566 of record CP134536.1, read on the forward strand.
ATTTTGGTAACTATGGTATAACTTTCGGGGTGTACTGCCGAATCGTCTAACGGATTTTTAGCATCTTTTATTCTTAAAAACGCGGCGCCTTGCTCGAACGCTTTGCCTCCCAATCGTGGTACGTTTTTAATATCTGTTCTTGAAGTAAAAACACCATTTTCATTTCGATAATTAAAAATGTTTTCAGCCAGTTTTGGACCAATCCCGGATACGTAACTCAATAAGCTTTTACTAGCGGTATTAATATTTACACCTACCGAGTTCACACAATTTTCAACCACTACATCCAATTGTTTTTGAAGCTTAGTTTGATCGACATCATGCTGATATTGTCCTACTCCAATAGATTTAGCATCAATTTTAACCAATTCTGCTAAAGGGTCCTGCAATCGTCTTCCTATAGATACCGAACCTCTAACCGTAACATCGTAATCTGGGAATTCTTCACGAGCAATTTTTGATGCCGAATAAATACTCGCACCTGCTTCGCTCACTACAAAAACTTGCACATCGTTTTTAAAATGAATCTTTTTTATAAGGGCTTCGGTTTCTCGTGAAGCGGTGCCATTTCCAATAGCAATGGCTTCAATTTTATAAGCATCGGCTAACGAACTTATCTTTTTCATGGCACCAATACTATCGCTTTTTGGGGGATGCGGGTAAATAGTTTCGTTATATTTTAATTGTCCCTGTGCATCTAAACAAACCACTTTACAACCTGTTCTAAACCCTGGGTCGATGGCTAAAACACGTTTTTCACCTAATGGTGACCCTAATAACAGTTGCTTTAAATTTTTAGCAAAAACGCTTATGGCAGATTCATCGGCTTTATCTTTAGCTATTTGCAAGGCTTCGTTACTTAACGAAGGTAGTAATAAACGTTTATAGGCATCTTTAATAGCCATGTCTATCTGTTCTGCGCAAGCATTACGACTTCTAATTATTCTGCTTTCAATTTTATTTAAAGCACGGTCGTCATCAATAGAAATTTTAACCCGAATAAAACCTTCGTTTTCTGCTCTTAAAATAGCGAGTAATCTGTGTGATGGTATTCTGCTAAGGCTTTCTTCCCAATCAAAATAATCTCTAAATTTTTGAGCTTTTTCATCGTCTGCTTTTGTTTTTACCACTTTCGTGGAAATCATAGCAAAACGTTCTAATTGCTGACGAATGTTATTTCGAATATCGGTACGCTCATTAATCCATTCGGCAATAATATGGCGCGCGCCTTCTAAGGCTTCTTCAACCGAATTCACTTCTCCTTTTGCATATTTGAAAGCAATGGACTCCACATTATTTGCATTTTGAGACATAATGATTTTTGCTAAAGGCTCTAATCCGTTTTGTCTTGCTTTTTCTGCTTTTGTTTTTCGACTCTTTTTATAGGGTAAGTATAAATCTTCTAACGCTATTAAATCTTGAGCTGCTTCTATTTTTTGTTGTAATTCTGATGTTAAAACAGCCTGTTCTTGTAAAGCTTTTAAAATGGCTTTTTTGCGTTTTTCTAAAGTTTCATATTGCTCTTTAAATTTTACAATATCGCCTATTTGAACCTCATCTAAATTACCAGTAGCTTCTTTTCGGTAACGCGAAATAAACGGAATGGTGCAATCTTCATTAAGTAATGCAATGGTGTTTTTTACAGATTGCTCTGGAAGTTGAGTTTGAGAAATTATAAATTTTATCATGCTATTTAATAAAAAAACCTATCAAGTTTTCCTGACAGGTCTAATTTATATTTTAATTTAAAATTGTAGTAATACTTAAGCAACTTTTTTAAATAAATCGAAACAAGGGCATTTTTTACAACGCTTGTTCTCGCCTTTTTTAAATTTTTTACAACAGCTACTTTTTACTTTATCAGTAGTAATAATACCGATTCGTTGTAACTCTTTAATAGCCTTTTTTTCTTCTTTTTGCCCAAAACAGAATCTAAAGTTTAGATTATGAGACAAAAATAAGTTATTTTTATTAAATCTAAATAAGATTAATTGTTAAATAATTATTGCGCTGTATCAGCAGATGCAGAATTAACTGTTAACTGTTGAATATCTCTATCAAACAAATAAAGTCCGCCCTTATCATCACCTATAAGGTTTATCTTGTCAAGAATAGTTCTAGCCATAGCTTCTTCTTCAATTTGCTCAGAAACGTACCATTGTAAAAAATTGTGGGTGGCATAATCTTTTTCTTGTAGGCTTATATGAACTAACTCATTAATACTTTCTGACACAAAAACTTCATGTTTAAATAACATTTCAAACATATCTTTAAAAGAACTGAAAGTAACATTAGGTGCTTTTAATTCAGAGATATGTGCATGTCCTCCACGCTCATTTACAAACTTTACAAGCTTTAACATATGGTCGCGTTCTTCATCCGACTGATCATACATAAACCCTGCAACACCCTCTAAACCTTTTACCTCTGCCCAACACGCCATAGCTAAATATATTTGAGATGATTCAGCTTCAATTCGTATTTGGTCATTAAGTGATTTTTCTATGATTTTTGATAACATGATATTGCTTTTTGTAAAGTTACTGAAATCTTTAAGACTACTAAAACCTTAGCTTAACAATTAATACTAGAAACATATAAAAATCATGATAATTTCTAATTCAGTAATTCTAAAATGACTTATTTATATTTTATACCAAAAAAAAGGGTAAAAAAAATCCCGCTTTCAAAAAGTTATTGAAAACGGGATTTAAATAATTATAAAAAAAATTAATTTCCAGCTTGTGCTTTAGCTTCTTCTATCATTTTTTCATTTGGCAAAATAGCGACATTTACACGTCTGTTTTTTGCTCGCCCTTCTACTGTTGCATTATCATGAAGCGGTTGTGTTTCTCCAAACCAGTTTGTTGTAAGTCTACTATTAAATATACCATTTTGCGATAAATAATTGGTAACGGCATAGGCTCTGTTTTTAGAAAGAGTCATGTTATATTCTTCTGCACCTTGACTATCTGTATGCCCAACAACTAAAATATTAGTATCAGGATATTCTTTAAAAACCCCAATTAGTTTATTAAGTGTTGTTTGTGATGCAGTATTGATATTATATTTATTAGTGTCAAAATACACACCACTACTTTCATCAAAAGTAATAACAATACCATTATCTACACGCTCTACCTCTGCCCCTGGAATTTCTTCTTCAATTTTTTGCGCTTGTTTATCCATTTTATTTCCAATAAGAACTCCTGCACCACCACCAATAACACCACCAATAACAGCTCCTAATTCTCCGTTTCCGCCTTTACCGACATTATTTCCAATGATAGCACCTAAAATAGCACCACCAGTAGCACCAATAACGGCTCCTTTTTGTTTATTATTTGCGTTTTGAATAGCACCACAATTTGTTAAACTAAAAGTTAAAACAAGTACTAAAACGATTATTCCAATTCTATTTACTAATGTTTTCATATGTTTATTTATATATTATTTTGTAAAATTCATAATGATAGTAAATGGTTTCCCATCAACTGACACTGTTTGTTGCCATTGCATTGCAGCTTCAGACAATGATGTTAAGCTCAATCTAAATCCTTGATTAGTATCTGATTTGTGTTTTTCATCAGTAGGCTTTAATAAAAAATCATAAAGACCAGTTTGTTGATCAATCTCTTGAATTGTAAACACAAAATTACGAGCTCCTGTTGAGCAGCTAGGATCATTAATAGTATAAATTCCTGTATTATTATTAGGAATAAATTGCCAAGTACTGCCTTCAAAACATGCTTTTGATGCATCACTAAGTAAAGTAACATTATAAGTTCCTGCTTCACTATAAGAAATAGAACTTAAGGTCCATTCTCCTTTAATGACTTTTTTAGAAGTTCTAACTGTTTTTGAAGCTCCACAAGACACCAAACTAATGGTAAATAATAAAAGGATTAATTGTTTCATAAATTATTTGATTTGTTTGTTATAATTTAATATACGAATATTCTGAACTTTTAGATGCTTTAACCATATAATTTATCGAAAGGATTTTAGTGATTAACATATATAAGAGTAAGACACCCACATATAATAAAAGTCACTTTTTAACAATAATTAAATTGTAAAAACCTTAATACTTAGTATCAATGATACTATAAAAGAATAATAAAATGAGTAATTAACTTACCTGCAAACCATTACCAACATTAGCATCGTCTGGATTTACGAACACCAATTTACCATCGGGTGTTTCAGTCATTAAAATCATACCTTCACTTTCAACACCACGTAAGGCCCTTGGTGCTAAGTTTACCAAAACAGTTACACGTTTGCCTACTACTTCTTCGGCTGTAAAACTTTCGGCAATACCAGAAACAATAGTACGAACATCAATACCTGTGTCTACTTTTAAAACCAGTAGTTTTTTAGCTTTCGGCATTTTTTCGGCCTCCAGAATAGTTCCTACACGAATGTCTAACTTTGTAAAATCGTCAAAAGTAATCGTCTCTTTTTGAGGTTCTACAACAGCATTGGCAATTTCATTTGCTTTTTTACTAGCTTCTAGTTTATCCAACTGAAATTGAATGGTTTCATCCTCTATTTTAGAAAATAGCAATTCTGCTTTTCCTATTTGGTGTCCTGCAGGAAGTAACACTTGTTTTGTACTAACTTCATTCCATGACGTTTCGACTGCGCTCAACGTGACATTTAAGATCTTTTTAAGTTTTGTAGAAGTAAATGGTAAAAACGGCTCGCTCAATGTTGCTAAGGCAGACGCTATTTGAAGCGCCACATACATAATGGTTTTGGTACGTGCTTCATCAACTTTAACCACTTTCCAAGGTTCAGCATCAGCTAAATATTTATTTCCTAAACGGGCTAAATTCATAAGTTCCTGCCCCGCTTCTCTAAAACGGTACCGCTCAATAGAACTAGAAATAACATCTGGATATGCTTTTACAGCTGCCAAAGTTTCTTCATCTACTTGAAGTAATTCACTTGGTGTTGGCACAATGCCTTCATAGTATTTATTTGTTAATACCACAACACGGTTAATAAAGTTTCCGAAAATAGCAACCAACTCGTTATTGTTTCTTGCTTGAAAATCTTTCCATGTAAAATCGTTATCCTTAGTTTCAGGTGCATTTGCTGTTAACACATAACGCAATACATCTTGCTGACCAGGAAAATCTTTTAAATATTCTGGCAACCAGACTGCCCAATTTTTTGATGTTGAAAGTTTGTTACCTTCTAAATTTAAAAACTCATTTGCAGGCACGTTATCGGGTAAAATATAACTACCTTCTGCTTTTAACATCGCAGGGAAAATGATACAGTGAAATACAATATTGTCTTTCCCTATAAAGTGTACTAATTTAGTGTCTTTATCTTTCCAATACGGTTCCCAATCTTTTCCTTCGCGTGCTGCCCATTCTTTAGTTGATGATATATAGCCAATAGGTGCATCAAACCAAACATACAATACTTTGCCTTCGCCACCTTCTGCTGGCACAGGAATACCCCAATCTAAATCTCTAGTTACTGCTCTAGGACGTAAACCATCATCAATCCACGACTTTACTTGTCCGTAAACATTGGGTTTCCAATCTTTTTTATGACCTTTTAAAATCCATTCCTTTAAAAATTCTTCGTGTTTATCTAAAGGTAAAAACCAATGTTTTGTTTCTTTTAAAGTCGGTACATTTCCTGTTAAAGCAGATTTTGGATTAATTAAATCTGTAGCATTTAAACTGGTTCCGCACTTTTCACATTGGTCGCCATAAGCTTCTTCATTTGCACATTTTGGACACGTACCTGTTACAAATCGATCGGCTAAAAACTGATTCGCTTCTTCATCATAAAGTTGCTCGGTGGTTTCTTCTATAAATTCACCTTTATTATTTAACGTTGTAAAAAACTCGGAAGCTGTTTCATGATGAATTTTAGCACTTGTACGTGAATAATTATCATAAGTAATACCAAAATCTTCAAACGATTTTTTGATAATAGCATGATATTTATCTACAATATCTTGGGGTGAAACTCCTTCATTTTTCGCTTTTATAGTAATTGGAACACCATGCTCATCACTACCACCAATAAGTATCACATCGTTTCCTGTTAATCGTAAATAACGTGCGTAAATATCGGCAGGCACATACACTCCAGCTAAATGCCCAATATGAATGGGACCGTTTGTATAAGGAAGCGCAGTAGTAATGGTATATCGTTTTGGTGTATTCATCAATCTAAAAATTATTTTATATCATCATTATGGAGGAAATACGACTGCAGCAATCTTTTAAATTAAATTTTAATTCAACAGATTCCCAGATTTCGCTCGAAATGACAGTTCATTTTCAAGCCGTAAAAGTACGCATTTTGAGTACGATTTAGAAAATAAAAAGTATTAAACAAAAGATCCCGCAGAAAAAAGCGGGATTAGTTCAATCAACTATTTTGAATTCGTCTTTCAAACTTTTCAAAATAGAATTTCACTAAAAAAATGTACATTTACATTATGTCAAAAATCTCATTAACCTATATATTGTTTTTAGCTATTTTTTTGTTAGGAATAGCAGACCTTTCAGCTCAAAACATATCATTAAATAAAACTAGTACATTGATACAACCTCCTTACTTAAAAGTTGGCGATACTGTTGCCATTGTTGCGCCTTCGGGGATTTTAAAAAATAGAAATCCGGAAATTGAAAAAGCAAAATCACTCTTAAAAAGCTGGGGATTACTTGCGGTTGTTGGCAAACATGTTTTTAATCAAGCAAATCATTTTGCCGGTACCGATGATGAACGTTGTGAAGATTTACAAAACGCTTTAGACGACCCAAAAATTAGTGCCATTTGGTGTGCTCGTGGTGGTTACGGTGCGGTTAGAATTTTAGATAAATTAGATTATACTAAATTTAAAATGAATCCGAAATGGGTTATAGGCTATTCGGATATTACAGCGCTACACAGTCAAATTCACAATGAAGGTTTTGAGAGTTTGCATGCTATGATGTGTACCAGCTTACAAGATGATGCCGAAACCATAAAAGAGACCATTTCAACTTTTAAAAAAGCGCTTTTTGGTACACCGCTATCTTATACCTTAAAAGGCTCTAGTTATAACAAAACAGGAACAACTACTGGTGAATTAATAGGAGGAAATCTATCAATCTTACAAACCATGTTAGGATCTAAAACCATTATGAATACTTCGGGAAAAATACTTTTTATTGAAGAAATAGGCGAATATAAATATCATATTGACCGACTACTACAAAGTTTAAAACGTGCAGGGTATTTTGATAATTGTAAAGGTGTTATTATTGGCGATATGACCAAAATTAAAAAAAACACAACACCTTGGGGAACATCTATTGAACAACTTATTTTAGATGTTTTATCAGATTATGACTTTCCAGTGGCTTTTAATATGCATGCAGGACACGCCAAAGATAATCGTGCTTTAATTTTGGGCAGAACGGTTGATTTAACGGTGAATACTGGTCAATCAACCATTATTTTTAATAATTAATAGAATATGTTATAATCTTAGGACTGTATTAACCCCTTAACATAAATTCTATGAAACAAAAATTACAATTATTAGCAGTGATTATGACGCTTTTATTTTCATTTAATGCTAAAGCAGATACTATTAAAAATTCTAACTTAAACTTGAACAATTCAGATGTACGCAAATGCTTATTAGAAGCATCTGAAAATGATGGTTGGAAATTAGCATCGGTTTATTTAGATTCTGAAAATAAAATAGTAATGATTTTTGATAAAGCAAACGATACGAAAGTATATACTAGTAAAGAAACACTAGAGCTTTAGAAAATTTTTCACAAATTAAAAATTCTAAAACCCAACTAAGCTATATTGTTTAGTTGGGTTTTTTATAATTACACCCCAAACTGACTTAAATGGTGATCTAAGTGTTTATAGAACAAATTATTCCATTCACTAGCTGTTAATTTTCCAAAAAAATATGATGGTTTATTATCAAAATAAGCCAGACCTAAACTTTGGGTTTTCTTAATATATTCTATTAACCTTTCTTTTTCTAAATCGAACTCTTTGGCATCTGAAATAATAAATTCTGGTGCGGTTCTACTGTTTTTCTTGTATGGCTTTTCTCCAACAACATAAGGTTTTATAATAGCTTTAAGCATCCATATTTTAAACCTGTTGGGTTTTGGGTGGATATTATCATAAATCATTTCGTAAGTCACATTGCAATGTGCCAACATTTGGTCAACACTCATCTTTCCCCATTGCGGTTTTGCATAGGCATCTAACTTATTAATTCTATCAATAATTATATTGGTTTCTTTTAAATCGAAGATGTTTTTCATTACTTTTTATAATTAATCTGTTAAAGTCTTCTAAATTAATAAAAAAGGAATATAAATTCAGATTTAAAAGATTAGAACAGGTAAATTAAAACAATTTATTTAACGCTTTTAATTTATTTTTAAGTTCTTGAATAGTAACTTCTTTAAAGTTAAATTCTAAATTAGGGTTCTCTTGGGTTTTAGTTTCAAGAAAATCTAAATAAAGCTTTCCTTTATTTTTTTTAATAGCAACAAGAATAACGTCTTCATCATTTGGCACCTCTTTAAAATCATATACTTCTCCATACTTACTGCTAGGTAAAACAGAATTAATTTCTTTAAAAACCATATTAATAATGGCGCCTTCCGAGTTTTTAATTTTGAATTTATATTTAATTCTGCTTCTATTACTTCTAAATCTATCACAGTTTATCCATCCCAAAAAAGAACTTCTTAAAATATAATTATTAACGTCTGAAACACTAAAATCTTTACTTGCAATTTTTGTTTCTAATTTTTTAGTAATTATTGAATCTGTTAATATATTTGAGAGTCTTGCATTTACACGGGGAATATTATTATTTGTAGTATTCTCATCAACTTGAAAAATAATAGGTAATGAATAAGGTACTGAAACCGCTTCCCCTCTTTGTTTACCAGGTTGCATTTTTGGTAATAATGAAATAACTCTTTGAGCTTCTTCAACTAGATCTGGATGATTAGCTCTGACTCGGATATTCGCTACATCTCCATTTTTATCAATTTTAAAAATAACATTAATTCTTTGTCTTCCTGTTAAGCCAATTATAGAGGCTATGTCAGTATTAAACTTTCTTTGTACAAATTTACTAATGGCATCACTAGTACAATTTTTTCTAAGAGATGCTTTATCGAGATTCTCACAACCTGGATATATTGGAGGCACTTGAACAACAGCAAAAGGGACATCAATATCTTCTTCAAATTCTTTAAATTCAACACTTTCTGTTATTGCATTATCTTCAAGATTCCAGTTAATTAAGCCATTTTTCCATTCGCCAGAAAACAATTGCATATCTTTTTTCTTGTTTTTTGTTGGAAATAAAATTTCAATACTTGTATTTTCTTTTAACTTTAAATCTACTTCACCTTTTTTAGCTTCAATAAAAAGCATACCTCCTGTTTCTAATTGTTTTCCGTTTGATATTGTACTTAAATTAGCTAAAAGCATATCAGATAACTTGTAATATTCTGTAACATTCAAATTAATGTTTCCATTTATAATATCGCCTTTAGCATCAACAAATGAGTTTGCTTTTATAATTAGTTTAGTACCTTCCTTACAAACTAAAACAGTATCTTTTTGTGTGTTTATTTTTAGTTTTTGAGGTGTTTTTTTAAATGAAGTCTCAACGTTGTTAATTGGTTTTAATGCTACAACTTTTACAACTTCTTTTTTAGGAGAAACAGAATCTTTTAAAATTATTGGTTCATTTATTTTAATTGAAGTTTCAATAGCTTTTTTAATTGGAATAGTATCAACTACGATACTATTATCATTAAGGTTTTTACTTTGAATTGGTTCTTCTGGTTTATTTGAAATTATAGCATAAAAAACTACAGCAATAGCTAAAACAGAAATTAAAATTCCTAAAGCCTTAAACCATTTATTTCTAACATAAATCTGTTTCGCTTTCACAATGTCTGTTTTTAATTTCTGACGTTTTAAACCTTCTAAAAACAAAGTATGCTCATCAAAAAGAGAGTTAAAATCTGAATCGGTTTTTAAACGGTTTTCAAAAATTAGAATCTCACTTTCAGAAAGTGCTTTGTTTAAATAACTATTAATTAACTCTATATTTTCTATATAATTTTCCATGATTTCTCGAATTAAGATTGAACCGTTTTACTAGTTTGATAGATGTTCTTTGCTTTTGTTAAGCACTTATACTTCTGGTTTTTTGCAATTTTTTCAGATTTAAATTGCATCACTTTCGCTATCTCTTTAAAAGACATGGCTTTGTTGTAAAACAGTTGTAAAAGTTGCTGACATCGTTCTCCTAATTCGAGAAATGCATGCTCTGCGAGTTGGTATTTTTTTTCTTCTAAAACACTGTTGAAGTATTCAACTTCTGTATCGTTTAAATTATGAAGTTCTTCTTTTGAAAATTTCTTTTGAGCATCTTTCCAAATAAATCGAGATACCGAATATAAATAAGTGTAAAAAGATGAAGTAAGTTTGAAATCTGACTTTTCTAGATTTCTATTTAAAATTATTAATGCTTCTTGAAATACATCTAAAGCATCTTGTTTTTGTCCGCCTTTAGATAAAACTAAGGCTTCAATTTTAGGGTATAGGCTATATAGTTTACTAAAAGCATTTTCCCGCTGACCATCTTTAAAGAGTTCTAAGATTTTTTTATCGTTCATAAAACTGGTTTATTACTTAATGGTCATTATGCTAAAAGGTCACCTAAAATATTTTAAAAAAATTAAACATTTAGTTTAACTGAATAAGATTCCTGCTTTCTCAGGAATTTAAAACCTACGTTCTTTCTGTATCTGTTCGTAAGCAGCTTGTACCTGTCTAAACTTTTCTTCGGCGCCTTTTTGGTGTTCTTTGCCTAAATGAATCACTTTATCTGGATGGTATTTTTTAGCCATTTTTCGGTAGGCTTTTTTAATGTCATCTACCGTAGCACTTTTAGTTATTTCTAAAACTTTATAAGCATTATCGCTGCTGTTATAAAACATGGCTTTTATACTCTCGTAATCTCGCGAGCTAATTCCTAAATAACCAGCCATGGTATAAATTTGTTTTACCTCATCTTCGGTAACCGTCCCATCGGCTTTCGCAATACCAAACAAAAAATGCATCAATTGTAAACGAGACGGATGATCCATCATTTGTTTAATTTGAAAACACACTTGCCTTGTAGATATATTTTTCTGTCTGCTTATATTTTTAAACAATTTAAAAGCATGATTGGCACGTTCCTTTCCATACATATTTACAAATTGCTGACGCACAAAATCTAACTCACGTTGGTCTTGAACCCCATCAGCTTTTATAACAATAGATGCTAAAACAAGCAAGCTTACTTCAAAATCGCCCGATTGTGTTTGTGGTCTGCCTTGTGGTTGTGTACGATAAGTTGTTCTTCTTCGTCCTTGTAATTGCGGTTGCTCTTTTCCATCTGCTAATGCATCAACCACACTACCTAATGCTAAACCAATAATAGCCCCAATTGGACCTCCAAACGACCAGCCTAAAGAAGCGCCTATCCATTTTGAAAAACTCATGTAAGTATCTATTTTATTTATCGTCAAACCTACATATAAAATCATTCTCTTAAAAGAATAAAGTATATTAAGTCGGTTCACGCTCACCTATTTAATAAAATAAAAAAACGAGCGGAAATATAATATTAGTTAGTTGATTATTATACCTTATTGTTACACAATTGGTATCTTTGCAATCTAAAAAATTGTTAATTATTTAAATTTAAAAAATATGTATCCAGCAGAATTAGTAAAACCAATGCGCGAAGATTTAACAAATGTTGGTTTTGAAGAATTACATACTGCCGAAGCGGTTGATGCGGCTATAGCAAAAGAAGGTACTACTCTTGTAGTTGTAAATTCAGTTTGTGGTTGTGCAGCAGCTAACGCACGTCCAGGTGCTAGAATGAGTTTAGCTAACAATAAAAAACCAGATCATATTGTAACTGTTTTTGCAGGTGTTGACAAAGAAGCTGTTGATGCTGCTCGTGGTTATATGGTTCCGTTTCCTCCTAGCTCACCAAGTATGGCATTATTTAAAGACGGCCAATTGGTACACATGTTAGAACGCCACCATATTGAAGGACGTCCTGCAGAATTAATTGCAGAAAACCTTGTTGATGCTTATAACGAGCATTGCTAGAATAGCATTAAACAATTATATAGCAAAAAAACCCACGATAATCGTGGGTTTTTTATTTAATCACGCAACCCTTTTTATAAATTGGCATCTTAATAATAAACTGCATTTTTATGAAAAAAATAATAGTTCCTTTATTTTCAGTCTGTTTATTATTTATGGCTTTTCAATGTGAAGACAACAACACTATCACTATGGAAGAGGAAAAAGAATCATTAAATGTTTCTAAAAAAATTATTGAAGATTTAGCCAATACCTCTATTTGCAATGAAACTACCACATGCAAATTTATAGCTTTTGGCAGCAAACCATGTGGAGGTCCTTGGAGCTATTTAACATATTCTACTTCAATTGATACGGATAGATTAGAAGGTTTAGTTAATGAATTCAATGAAAAACAAGCCGATTTTAATCAAAAATGGAACATTGCATCTGATTGTTCCTTTGTAACACCTCCATTAAGTATCGAATGCAAAAACAACACCTGTATTCCCGTATATTAATCCAATAATTTATTATAAGACTGGAATTAAAAAATTAAAACCATAATTTTATTGTGGTTTTTTTATTTTTGCGACATGCAAAAACTATTGTCTTACCCTTTAACCATAATTTATTACCTGTTTTTTTTTAACACTTATAGTCTTTCATCCTATCCAGTGGTTTTGTTTTAATGTTTTTGGCTATCAAGCACATAAAAAAAGTGTTGATGGATTACAATTTACATTAATGCGTTGCGCAAATATTTTAGGCACACGTTTTACGTTTAACAATCCACACCAAATAGACATTAATCAACCCCTTATAATAGTAGCTAACCATCAAAGTTTACACGATATCTATCCTATTACTTGGTACATGCGTAAATATCATCCTAAATTTATTAGCAAAATAGAATTAGGAAAAGGCATTCCAAGTGTATCTTACAATTTACGCCATGGAGGCGCGGCTTTAATCGATAGAAAGAACCCACGCCAATCAGTCCCTGCTCTTATAAAGTTTGGTGAGTATATTGAAACAAATAAGCGAACTGCTGTTATTTTTCCTGAAGGCACACGAAGTAAAAATGGCGAACCAAAACCATTTCAAACAAAAGGTTTGGAAATTTTAATTAAAAAAATTCCATCCGCTTTAATTGTCCCTATTACTATAAACAACTCTTGGAAAATGTTCCGTTATGGTAAATTTCCAATGGGTTTAGGCACTCATATCACTTTTACTGTGCATAAGCCTTTAAAAGTTGCTACCTTTGTAGATAAACAAGAACTTATTAATAGTATTGAAACAACTATTAAACAACATATAATACCTTAAATATATAAATTATGTCTTTAAAAAATAAGAGATTTGAAGTGATGCAGTTTTTAGAAAAAGACATTGATGCATTAGTAGAAAAATATTTGATCCCAATTGAAAGTATCTGGCAACCAACAGATTTTTTGCCAAATTCTGAAACAAATGATAACGCTTTTTTTGAAGAAGTTAAAGAGATTAGAGAATTAGCAAAAGAATTGCCTTATGATTTCTGGGTGGTTTTAGTAGGTGATATGATTACCGAAGAAGCATTACCAACCTACGAATCGTGGCTTATGGATGTTGAAGGTGTCGACCAAGTTAACGGACAAACTGGATGGTCTAAATGGGTGCGCCAATGGACTGCAGAAGAAAACAGACACGGCGATGTGCTTAATAAGTACCTATATCTTTCTGGTCGTGTAAATATGAGAGAAATAGAAATTACGACGCAACATCTTATTGCCGATGGTTTTGATATTGGTACCGATAGAGATCCTTATAAAAACTTTGTTTATACCAGTTTTCAAGAATTAGCAACGTATGTGTCGCATAATCGTGTAGCTAAATTAGCTAAAGATAAAGGCAACAAGCGTTTATCTAAAATGTGTAAAATTATTTCTGGAGACGAAATGAGACACCACCATGCTTATTCGGAATTTGTGGAGCGCATTTTTGAAGTAGACCCAAGTCAAATGATGATGGCTTTTCATTACATGATGAAACAAAAAATAACGATGCCAGCTCACTTTTTAAGAGAAACTGGTGGCAAAATAGGATCGGCATTTGAAGAATTTTCAAACACAGCACAACGCATAGGTGTTTATACTTCAATGGATTATATTGACATTTTAGAAAAACTCATTAAACGTTGGGAAATAGATAAAATTTCAAACCTTAATGATGAAGCCGAAAAAGCAAGAGATTACTTAATGAAACTACCTTCTAGAATGTTTCGTGTTGCAGAGCGCATGAAAGTTCCAGAAAACTCTTTTCAATTTAGATGGGTAGAACCAGCAATAATAAAATAATTATAACACATTATATCTTTAAAAAAATTCCTTTCCCAACCGAAAGGAATTTTTATTTTTACACCAGTTATTAATTGAATTTAGTGGAAAATAAAAATAAAGCATAGCATTACTTACGGTTTCTTTTTATTTTGAATAGAAAGAAAAAAAAAGGCGTTTTATTACGATAAATTTAACTGATAAATGGTATTAAACAATGACAAACTCAGAAGACATTATTAATAAAACAAAAACGTTTGTAAAAGAAACGCTAGCCCATGCAGAAGGCGGGCACGATTGGTTTCATACCCTAAGAGTTTATAATAATTCATTACTCATCTCTAAAAATGAATCTGTAGATAACTTTGTAGTTTCTCTAGGTGCTTTATTACACGATATTGCCGACAGTAAATTTCATGATGGCGATGAAACCCTTGGACCTAAACTAGCACGCGAATTTTTATTTAAACTAAATGTAGACTCTTTAGTTATTGAACATGTTATAAATATTATTGAAAATATTTCTTTTAAAATGAGTCTTTCAACAAACAAAACAGAACGATTCACATCTGCAGAATTAAATGTTATACAAGATGCCGATAGATTAGATGCCATTGGCGCTATTGGTATAGCAAGATGCTTTAATTATGGTGGTTTTAAAAATAGAGCACTTTACAATCCAGATATAAAGCCAAATCTTAATATGAGTAAATCGGAGTATAAAAACTCAACAGCTCCAACAATCAATCATTTTTATGAAAAACTATTGTTGTTAAAAGATAAAATGAATACTAAAACAGGAAAAAAGATAGCCAATGAACGCCACGATTACATGTTAAGTTTTTTAGATCAATTTTATAAAGAATGGCACGGTACTAACCTATAATCATCTTTATTTCCTTTCTATAACTTGATGCGCTTTTACCTGTTATCTCATTAAACTGCTTATTAAAATGCGAGAAATTATTAAATCCGCATTCAAAACAAACATCGGCAATACTCATTTGGCTTTCGTTAAGTAACTTTGTAGCATGTACTACTCTATATTCATTAACTAATTGTGTGAATGTTTTCCCAGTTGCTTTCTTAAAATAACGACAAAATGCTGGTACAGTCATACTTACCTCATTTGCTATTTCATCTAAAGTAATATGTTTTTGAAAATTTTTATTAACATATTTAAAAATAACATCTACTTTAGAACTATCCTGTGCTTCAGTTTCAAAAGCAAAACCATCAGCATTCAACAAATTATAATCATCTGTTTTTGCTAAATAATTCAATATATCTAAAAATTTCAAGACACGCTTAAGACCATCATATTCTGAAAGTTTTTCAATTTTAGATCCTATCTTCTTTTTGGTACCTACTTTAAATCGGATTCCTTTTTTTGCTCTTTCAAATAAAGATACTATAGGAGCTATTTCTGGAACATTAAGAAAGTCATCTCCTAAAAAATTAGACCTAAACTGTATAGTCGTTTCTGTACCGTTTGCAGTTAATCTATCTGTAAACCCATTATGAGGTAAATTAGATCCTATTAATATAAGTTGACTATTATTAAAATAAGATAAATGGTTACCAATATGTGTTTTTCCTTGCCCTTTGTTAATATAAATAAGCTCCAATTCTGGATGAAAATGCCAATATGCACCATTCTTATCTACAGTATCTACATGTTGCTTAACTAATATAGAACTTCCGAAACTAGGGGTGAGCTTCCTAAAAGTTGGTTTTTTATTAATCATAACAAATCTATTATATTACAAAATTACAATATATAACTCTGGAAACGTATCATTTATTACCGAAATTGTGTGTTATTTTATCATCACACTCATTTAACATTTAGTTAACAGATAATTTAGCATATAAATAGGTCAAATTTGATGTTTTTTTTACTTCACTTCTGCAGTAATTTTGTCTTGCAGATTATTAGTAATATATGCTATCGTAAAACATTTAGTAATGTATTTATTAAAGTTACACGATAATTAAAACTTAAAAGATTTAAAAAACATATAATAGCTCTGATAATAAAGAGTTTACAATATTCATTAATAATTAGTTTAATGTCTTATTTAGTTTAGTTGGTAAAGTGAGCTGTGGTGGCTCACTTTTTTTTGATTTAATTTTAAATTGTAAACTACATAAACTTAAGGTCTACATTCGGATCAAGTCAAAAAGTTGCTCTACTAATAATTAGTAATGTTTAATGGTAATTGTTTGCATGATAAATATCATATCATTTCTAGGAATAAATAATTAAATTAAAACATTGAAAATATTTTGTGTGCAATTTAATACTTCCGTTTTTTATTTCAACTAATTACCATACGCAAGATATTTCTCAATAGAATTCATTCACTTTAATTACTATTATTATGAAATTTCTGTATCTAATAATTTTAGTTTGTTCTTTTCATATTTCAGAAGCTCAAGCAATTGACAGCACAATAACAAAAACACCTCAAGAACTATATGACTTCCACACTTTAAAACAAAAAAGGAATAAAACTGCAGCATGGATTCTAGTTGGTAGTGGACTAATAATGACCATGTCTGGGTTAGTTATTAATAGTACAGATGAAGCTGCAGAAGCTCTTACTCTAGGTTTAGTGGATATAGAAGAGGTGCATAAAGGAGATTGGTTAATTTATACTGGTGGAGCAACATCGCTTGCGAGTATTCCATTCTTTATATCAGGGAGTAAACACAAAAGAAAAGCAACCCTTTCATTAAAAGGAGAACAAAATTTAGTCGGAAATATAACTTTTCGCAAATTCAATAATTTGTCAGTTGAATTAAAAATAGATTTTTAATGATTCAATAAAGATTAAAATGAATAGGCTACTCATCAATTTAGTTTTATTTTTTTTTACTTCATGTATGCCTTTAAGAATTGCTCCTTTTATTAAAGATTATAAAATTATGCTTGTGTTTTTTGAGGGTTCAAAGGAAGTATAGGCTTCTCCTTTTTAGAACTCCTTAAATAGATCATGTCCAAAAGTTGTATTTAAGCAAAAATTCCAGTTAATCTAAAGCCGAAATTTCACTTTACAAGTAGCAGCAAACCCAATTATTAGTATTTCTATTAAAAATTGCCTTAATTATATGCTAAATTACCTTAACATATACTTAACATTTATTTAACTGATAATTTAGCATATAAATTAGCCAAAATGAATGTTTTCTAAACACTCCTTCCCATATACCTTTGCAGTGTTGAACGTTAAAAAATTCAAATCATGAAAAATGTAATTAAAAAAAGCATTCTATTAGTAACAGTGTTTACTACAATGCTAAGTATCGCAAATGAAATTCCTAACAACATTAAAAAAACGTATAAGGAAACAGCATTAACAATTAATAATGTAAGCCAAGGAGATTTATTAACTATTAAAGATTACAATGGTATTGTTCTTTATAAGGAATTAATAAAATCTAATGGGACTTATAAAAAAGGATTCGATTTAACTGCGCTTCCAAGTGGAGATTATTTTTTCGAAGTTGATAAAGACATGGAAATTAAAACAATTCCATTTACCGTTAATTATCAAAGTGTGGTATTTAATAAGGAAAAAGAAACTTCAATCTACAAACCTTATTTAAGACAAAAAGGAGATTTAATACTTATTTCAAAACTAGCTCCGAATTTAGAACCTTTGAAAGTTAGCATCTATTCTGAATTAGAAAGTGGTTCTGAATTATTATACACTCAAAATATTGAAGGCCTACAATCTATTGATATAGCATATAGATTAAAAAAAGGAAGCTTTAAAATAGTATTCAACTCTAATGGTAAAGAGTTTACAAAATTCATTAATAATTAGTTTAATGTCTTATTTAGTTTAGTTGGTAAAGTGGGCTGTGGTGGCCCACTTTTTTTTTGCATCATTTTCTCTTCCAGTACTTTTTATAAAATATAAATCTGCTGTGTTAATTGCTTTTATTTAGAGATTAACACTTTTCTTGATATTAATACAAAACCAATCTACTTTGTAATAATATGCTCTATTAACAAATAAATATGCCTTTTTAATTAACATAAAGTTAATGTAAAAATAACAGATAAAATACCATATAAATACATCAAAATCAATGTTTTACAAACTTAAAATCTGTCCTATATTTGTAGTGTTGAACGTTATAAAACTCCAAATTATGAAAAACGTAATTAAAAACACAAAAAAAGGAATCTTAATGGTAACTATGTTTGTTACCTTGTTAAGCTTCGCAAACGAGAGATCATTTACAATTAAAAATGATGCTAACAGAACCTCACTGACTTTTTACAATGTAAAAGAAGGGAACCTATTATCTATTAAAGATGATAACGGAATCATATTATACAAAGAGCTCATTCAGGAACAAGGAACTTACTCAAAAGGATTTGATTTAACTTCACTACCAGATGACAACTATATTTTTGAACTAGAAAAGGATATGGAAATTGAAACTATTCCTTTCACTGTAAAATCTAGTGTAGTTGAATTTGACAAAGAAGAGGGAAAAATAATTTTCAAACCCTTTACAAGAGTCGTTGGTAATTTAGTTTATCTTACACAACTTGCACTAAATGATGAATCTTTTAAAGTAAACATCTACTATTCAAACTCTAATTTTACTTCAGATTCAGAACTCGTATATTCTGAAAAAATTGAAAACACAAAAGACATTAAAAGAGTTTACAAATTAGTTGGTTTATACAAAGGTAATTACAAAATTGTTTGTAATCTAGACGATAGAATATTTACAAAATTCATTAACTAAACAGTTAACAAGCCAACCCCGTTAAAAAAGGTGAGCAATAGTTGCTCACCTTTTTGTTTTTTAAAACAACCTCAACTGCCCTTCTTTATATGGTTCATGTAAATTACAGTTGAGTTTAGGCATTTGTGTATCCTTAAAATATTTTTGTCTTGCTAATTTTACTAAGTTATTAATTTGTTCAGCTATTTTACCTTCTCCATGCATTCTTGTGCCATAAAGGCTATCATTTAGGTGTCCTCCATGGCAACTTTCTATTTGATGTAATACTTTTTCAGCGCGATCGGGCATTGTTTTATGAATCCAATCTGAAAAAATCTCACCAATAGCTCCGTTTAATCTAACAATAGTATGTGCAATAGATAAAGCACCATAATCTGAAGCTGCTTTTGCCAATGGCAAAATTTCATGACTATTTATTGATGGAATAATAGGTGCCAACATAACATTAACAGGAATACCGTTTTCGCTTAATACTTTAACGGTTTCAAGTCTTTTTTTAATTGTTGTAGTTCTAGGCTCTAAAACACGTCGAATATGTTCTGACAAAGACGTAATAGACATATTTACAGCTATTAAATCATCTTTTGCTAAAGCTTTTAAAAGGTCTAAATCTCTTAAAATTAAAGCATTTTTTGTTATAATAGCTACAGGATGTTTGTATTTCAAAAACACCTCTAAGCATTGACGCGTAATTTCAAATTGCTTTTCGGCAGGTTGATAACAATCGGTATTTCCAGACATTACAATAGGGTGTGCTTTCCAACTTTTCTTTTTCAACTGTGCTTCTAATAATTTAGGCGCGTCTTTTTTTACCATAATACGGCGCTCAAAATCTAAACCAGCACTATAACCCCAAAATTCGTGACTATTACGTGCATAGCAGTAAATACAACCATGCTCACAACCTTGATAAGCATTCATAGAATAAGCCATCCCAATATCTGGACTCTCCACTTTGTTTACAATCGTTTTAGGAAAAACATCTAAATATAATGTTTTATTAGCATCAGGTACTTCGCCTTCTTTATGACAGAATTCTAAAAAATCGTCACGCGTTTCATGAGTTAATTCAAAAAAACGATTAGCCACATTACGTTGTGCACCACGACCTTTTATTGGAGATTTTGAGTTCAATGTAGTTAAATTAAAGATTCTAAGCTTTTTAAAATTACTTATAATTTATATTGAAAACTGTTAAATTTAAAATGGGTTATTAACAAAATATGCGTACTCACAAACTTGACTTTGTCAGAGATAAAATTATAACTTCGTTTAACATTAAAACGATTTCATACCCACAAGTTATTAACAATTAAAAAAATGAAAAGAACTACACTTCTGTTTTTATTATTAACAATTAACTATTCTTTTTCTCAAAAATTATTCATTACAAAAAGAGATTATAGTAGTGGAAACGTGTCAACCCATATTCATTCATTACAAGAAATCAATCAGACAAATGGAAATCTTATAAGTAATTATAATTTTAGTACTAGCTTTCCAAATAGCTACTCCCCAAGAAGTCTATCATTCAATTACGAAACAAATGAAATAATAGGGGAAGCTGACGGTATTATTGTAAAATATAATATTGATACAGGTATTGAAACATCTTTTAACTTACCATCAACATTAAACACCAATTATGGAGAAATAATTTTTGTGAAAAACCGACTATTCATTACAAAAAGAAATTATAGTAGAGGAAACGTGTCAACCTATATTCATTCATTACAAGAAATCAATCAGACAAATGGAAATATTATAAGTAATTATAATTTTAGTACTAGCTTTCCAAATAGCTACTCCCCAAGAAGTCTATCATTCAATTACGAAACAAATGAAATAATAGGGGAAGCTGACGGTATTATTGTAAAATATAATATTGACACAGGTATTGAAACATCTTTTAACTTACCTTCAACACAAAACACCAATTATGGAGAAATAATTTTTGTAAAAAACCGACTATTCATTACAAAAAGAAATTATAGTAGTGGAAACGTGTCAACCTATATTCATTCATTACAAGAAATCAATCAGACAAATGGAAATCTTATAAGTAATTATAATTTTAGTACTAGCTTTCCAAATAGCTACTCCCCAAGAAGTCTATCATTCAATTACGAAACAAATGAAATAATAGGGGAAGCTGACGGTATTATTGTAAAATATAATATTGATACAGGTATTGAAACATCTTTTAACTTACCAACAACATTAAACACCAATTATGGAGAAATAATTTTTATAAATACTCGAGACTATTCTCTGAGCATTAATAAAAACAACTCAATTAGCAATATACCCAAACCCATAAAGGCATATGATCTAATAGGTAAGGAGGTTTCTACAAACACTAAAAATGAAGTTATAATTGTTGTTTATAAAAATGGTAGTAGAAAAAAAATATTCCAAATAAATTAAAAACTGTTGCTAACATTGTGTAAAAACAATGATTAATTTTAATCTTAAATCAAAAGGTTAGTGCGTATTTGGTCACTATAATTTTCCTGCGAAAAATCCTTGGACACAAAAAAGCACTATTCTTATACGTAACCGTTAAACGAACCTCCCAAAAAAACCATTTCTAATCTCTGTTCCCAGGAAAATCAGCTTTTCTTTTTTGTAAAAATGCGGTGGTACCTTCAGCAAAATCTTCGGTTCCAAAACACTTACCAAATTGCTTTATTTCAATATCAAAACCATTAATACCATCTTTAAAATTAGCATTTATAGCTTTAATAGCAGCGCCTATAGCTACAGTTGAATTTCGTAAAATTTTGGCTGAAATATTTTGGCAAAAGGATATTAATTCTTCTTGTTTTTTAACATGGTTTACCAAACCATAACTACATGCCGTTTCAGCATCTATCATACTTGCAGTCATAATCATTTCCATGGCACGACCTTTTCCAATAAGTTGTGGTAAACGCTGTGTCCCACCATAACCAGGTATAACACCCAATGACACTTCTGGCAAGCCCATTTTCGCATTATCGCTAGCCACTCTAAAATGACAAGCCATAGCTAATTCTAGTCCGCCACCAAGCGCAAAACCATTTATTGCGGCAATTACTGGTGTCGATAAATTTTCAATAAAATCAAATAATAAGGCTTGTCCTTTTGCTGCTAAGTTTTTGCCTTCTTTAACACTATAATTAGCAAACTCACTAATATCGGCTCCAGCCACAAAAGCTTTATCGCCACTACCTGTTACAATAATAACTTTAATAGCGTCATCTTCATTGGCTTCATTAAAAGCTTCATGCAACTCCTGTATGGTCTCTCTATTTAATGCATTTAACTTTTTTGGACGGTTAATCGTTATGATTGCAACAGCTCCTTGGGTTTCTGATAGAATATTTTGGTAATTCATAGTTGTTAATTATTTTGATTCCTGCATTGCTCATTGATTCCTATTTTTTAAAATTACTATCTTGAATCTCCGATTTATGAGGAATGGATTATGCTTTTGGAAATGTAACTTTAAATGTGGTGCCCATATTTTTTTCTGAACTAAATTCAATACTCCCATTATAGGTTTCAATAATATTTTTAACCATCGCTAGCCCAAGTCCCATACCACTTGTTTTAGTTGTGAATTTTGGCTCGAATACCTTTTCTTTGTTTTCTTCTGAAACACCTGAACCATTATCTGAAACAGTAATTATAACATCTCTATCATTAGAACTAACATTAATTACAATTTTTGGAATTTGATTTTCTGGCATGGCCTGAATAGCATTTTTAACCAAATTTGTAACTACTCTTATTAGTTGAGTTCTATCAAATTTTGCGATAACTTCGTCAGATTCTGAAGTAAAGAATATATAGTCTTCATTAAAAATATCGAGTGCTAATTTTACAATTTTAACCACATTTAGGGTTTCATTTTGTTGCGCAGGCATTTTAGCAAAATTTGAAAATGCCGAGGCAATAGAACTCATGGTATCTATTTGCTGAATAAGTGTTTTGCTATATTCATCTACTTTTAAATGAATATTCTCATCTTCTGGATTAAACTTGCGCTGAAAGTTTTGAACCGTTAAACGCATAGGGGTTAAGGGGTTTTTAATTTCATGCGCTACCTGTTTTGCCATTTCTCGCCATGCCTGTTCACGTTCACTGCGTGCTAATTGCACAGCACTTTCTTCCAGCTCATCAATCATACTATTATATGAATTAACTAACGTAGAAATCTCTTCACTGGTATCGTTTACCTCTATTTTTTTGTTTCGCTTTTCTAATCGGGTTGTATTAATCTTATCACTAATAGCCTTTAATGATTTTGTAATATATTTTGATAACAAAAATGCAATAGCAATCGCCATTAATAATACAAGCATAAAGGCATAGGCGATACGCTCTAAAAACTCCAAAAGTTCGTTAGTAAGAAAATCGTCCTTTTCTAAATATGGAATATTTAATATCGCAATGGGTTTCGATTTTTGATCAACCAAATAGGTATAGGAAGATTGAAAAGTTTCTCCATTTTCTATATGTATATCCACGTACTTATGACCAACTCTATTCGAAATGGCATTTAAAACCGCTGCCTTTAGACATTTCTCGGCATCATTAACTTGTAAACTTGCTTTAGAGGACAACAATAAAGTGCCTTCTAAATCGTGTAAATTAATTTGAAGCTTATGTATATCGGCAACATTATAAATCTCGTCCTTAAAAATTAAAGGGATATTTTCGGTTTTAACTTCCCATGTGTTTTGCCTTCCATTTAAAATGCGCTTTAAATGGGTTTGAACATTGCCTTCTTTACGGTCTAAACGCCCTTCATGATAATCTTTACTTTGTTCTTTATATTGAATGATGGCTACCGCCGAAATAAGTATAGATGCTAGTAGCACTAGCAGAATCATGGCTAAAAAAATACGGGTTCGTAGAGAGAGTTTTTTTAATTTCATGAATAGTTACTGTGCTTTTAAAACTTCAATAAATATAACAATAATTAGACCAAACAGCCTAAGGCTTCTATAAAATAAAGTTAGCAGGTGGTTGCGTTAGGGATTGTAGTGGTAGCTTTTGGCGAGGCACGTATCGAGCCAAAACTTTAAGCGAAAAGCCCGACCTTTATGCTGAACTTAATTCAGGATAAAGGGAACGCCCAAATAATAAAAGAATTTCAAAGAAAACCCCGAGACATAATCTCGATGAATCATTTTTCACTTTTATGCATCTGGATTTTTATTGCGTATGTTTTTATAAACTTTAAAACCTAACATAATTAAAACCCCTAAAACAAAAATACCAACAACGCCCCATACCCAATTTATAGCACTTTTTAAAATAACTAAAAACACTACTGCAAAGAGAATAAATGTAGCACCTTCATTCCAAATACGCATAAAACTAGACGTTTTTTTAACCACATCGTTTTGTAATTGCTTATAGTATTGATGGGTTTTTAAGTGGTATATGATGAGTAAAACAACGAAGCCTAATTTTACATGCATCCATGGTTGTTGCAACCAAAACGGTTGTAAAACAAGTAGCCAAATAGCAAAAAGCGTTGCTAAAATAGCAGATGGCCAGGTGATAATAAACCATAGTCGTTTTGCCATAAGCTTTAATTGTTTTCCTAAAATTTCTTTATCTGGTGATGGTTTATGAAAAGCTTCTATTTGATAAACAAACAAGCGTGGTATATAAAACAAGCCCGCAAACCAAGTGATTACAAAAATGAGATGAAATGATTTTATATAATAGTAATATTCCATAATTTAAGGTTTTAAAGTCTTTACTATTTCTCTATTTAAAAAATATGCAGTAACTAAAGTTGCTAGAACATCTGCAATTGGGAACGATATCCAAACACCTAATTCGCCATAAAACTCGGGTAAAATAAAAATGAGCGGTATAAAGAAAACTCCTTGACGTAATAAAGTTAATATTAAAGCGGGTTTAGCTTTACCTATAGCTTGAAAATAAGCGGCCCCTATTAATTGTACTGCAATAATAGGTGTTGCAGCAAATACCCAGCGCATTGCACTTGGAGTTTGACTAATTACACTAACATCGGTAGTAAACATTTTGGTGATAGCCTCTGGAAAAAACATAAGAACCAAAAATACTAAAGTTGCTAAGATAGAGGCATATTTTATAGCAATATTAATCGTTTCTCTAACCCTTGTATAGTTTTGAGCGCCATAATTAAATCCTGCAATAGGCAAAAAGCCCTGAGTAATTCCTAACACAGGAAACATAGCAAACATAAGCATACGACCAACAATAGCATAGGACGTTACAGAGGTTTCACCTCCAAAATCATACAAAATATTAT
Source organism: Flavobacteriaceae bacterium HL-DH10 (assembly GCA_031826515.1). Classification (NCBI taxonomy): domain Bacteria; kingdom Pseudomonadati; phylum Bacteroidota; class Flavobacteriia; order Flavobacteriales; family Flavobacteriaceae; genus Thalassobellus; species Thalassobellus suaedae. The sequence continues at coordinate 1,491,141 of CP134536.1, forward strand.
TCATAAGTAAATAAGTGATACTTACTACGGCTTGTCTTGCAAGTGTAACAAACCCCAAAGAACTTATTTCTGAAACTATGCCGAAATTCAATCCGAAATGTGAAAAATCAATCTTTAATTCGGAATGTTTAGACATAAAAAACCAAACAATAAAAAGAAAACAAAGCACATATGAAATGGTGGTTGCCCATGCAGCACCTTCCATTCCAAAGTCTAAAAGATTAATAAAAATATAATCTAAAAGCAGATTACTTACTGAAGGGATCATCATAGCATACATGCCAAATTTAGGTTTGCCTTCTGCCCTAATAACAGCATTTCCCATCATACTTAGCGCCAAAATAGGCACACCATAAAGCACAATTTTATAATAAATTTTGGCAGGTTCAAAAATGGTTCCTTTACCACCAAAAGCAGGAATAATACCATCAACAAACCATAATCCAAAAACAACAAGTGTAACCGTAAGTAATAAGGTTAAGGTAATCTGATTTCCAAAAGTTTTTAATGCTTTTATGGTATTGTTAGCTCCTAATGCTCTTGATATTATGGACGCTCCTCCAATACCAATGCTCATACCTAAAGCAGCTATAAAAAAGGATACAGGAAGCACAACATTTATAGCTGCAATAGCTACAGAGCCTATCCAATGCCCCACGAAAATGGTATCTACAAGTATGTTTAAAGACATTACCAAAATACCTATAGAGGCAGGAACCGCTTGTTTAATTAAAAGTTTCCCTATGGCTTGCGTTCCTAAATCTTGAGAAGCTATTTTAGACATTATACTGTTGCTTTTTTAGAAGCCTCCCATTCTTTTATCCATTTAGCAATTAAAGCTACCCATTCGCTATCATCATTTAAACATGGTACGGTTGTAAAATCTTGTCCGCCCATTTCATGAAAAATTTCTTGTCCTTCCATAGCAATTTCTTCTAATGTTTCAAGACAATCACTAACAAAAGCCGGAGTTACAATCGCCATGTTTTTAACACCTTGTTTTCCTAAACGCTCAATAGTTCTATCGGTATAAGGTTGTAACCATGGGTCAAATCCTAAGCGCGATTGAAATGATGTTGAAAACGAATCGTCTTTAAATTTCAATTTTTCGGCAACTAATCTAGTAACTTCTAAACATTGATGCTTATAACAAAACTCATGAGCCTTACTAGGAGTTATACAACAACTTTTATCTATTTTACAATGTGATTTCGTAATGTCGCTTTTACGAATATGACGCTCTGGAACGCCATGATATGAAAACAAGACATGCTCGTAATTTTTACCTTTTAAATGTTTCTTTATAGAATTTGCAAGCACTTCAATATAATCTGGTTTATTGTAAAACGCAGGAACCGAATCAATTTTTAGATTCGGAAAATATTGCTGACGAAGTTCTTCGGCTAATACCGTAATCGTCTCCGTAGTTGCCATAGCAAATTGTGGATATAATGGAAATAACAAGACCTCATCAACACCTTTATCTACTAATCCTTGAAGGCCTTTTTTAATAGTCATACTACCATAGCGCATCGCTAGAGCAACAGGAACATCTACTTGTTCTTGTACTTTATTTTGAAGTCTTTCAGAAAGTACAATTAAAGGAGAACCTTCGTCCCACCAGATTTTTTTATACGCTGCAGCCGACTGTTTTGGTCGTGTATTTAAAATAATGCCTTTTACAAGCGCTGTTCTTGCTACAAGCGGGATATCGATAACACGCTCGTCCATTAAAAACTCACCTAAATATTTTTTCACATCTTTAGGCTCTGGACTATCTGGCGAACCTAAATTGACTAATAAAATTCCTTTTTTCATTTCTTTTTTTGTTATCTATTTAAGCAATACAAAATACCTCCAAGTATGTGCTGCTTAAATGCTGGTTCTGAATAGGACTCTTTAGTATGTCCTAAAGCTGTATAAAACATTTTTCCTCCATCAAATTCTTGACACCATGCTATCGGATGAAACTCACCATTTTTACCACCTTTATAAGATGATTCATCTAGAGTTAAAAGCACATGAATAGCATCACTTATAGATTTAAAATTATACCATTCATCATAACGAATCCAATGTTTAGGCAAGTGCTTTGTTGATTGATGTTTTTTGTTTACTCTATTAATTGTGGCTTCACATTTTTCAGGATGATTTAAAAAATATGCACCTACAAGTTTGCCAAACCAAGCCCATTCAAACTCGGTATCTGAAGCTGCATGAATACCCATAAAACTCCCACCGCTTTTAATATAATTTTCAAATGCTTTTTGTTGGTCTTCATTTAAAACATCGCCTGTAGTATTAAGGAAAATTACTAAACCATATTGTTTTAAATTATCTTTAGTAAACACTTTAGCATTTTCAGTATGCGTAACTTCAAAATCATTTTCAACACCTAATAAATTAATAGTTTGAACACCACTTTCTATAGATTTATGCCTAAATCCTTCTGTTTTAGTGAATACTAACACACTTTCTGTAGCATAACAAAAACTACTTAAAAGTGCAACCCATAAAATTAATGATAGTTTCATAAAATCAACCTTTATCATGCTCTGCTTTTTTTTCATGATATAATTTAGGACGCTCTTCATTATAATCACAATCTTGAAAAATACCACAAGACACATTAGATCGCGATAAAGATTTACTATTCTTATTTTTTGATAATGCTTCAATTTCTGGAGTTAAATATTTCATCTCTTTCTTTTTTAAAAGATTAGGATTGTTTTTAAAAATCTAATTTAAGGACATTATATATTTTTTTGGTGTTGTTCCATATTTCTTTTTAAATGCTGCAATAAAATGACTGGAAGTACTGTATCCTACTTTAAGCCCAACTTCATTAACATTATCATTTCCTGCTTCTAATAATTTTCTGGCTACTTCCATTTTATAATCAAACAAAAAACTAAACACCGAATCCCCATAAATTTGTTTAAATCCTTCTTTAAGCTTTTTAAGACTTAACCCTATTTCGTCGGCAAGCTCTTGCAAACTAGGAGGTTCAGCTATTCTAGAAACAATAATATCTTTGGCTTTTCTAATTTTAATAACATTAGTTTCATCAACCAAAAACGGACATTGCTCAATATTAGCATCTTCACTTCTATTAAAATATAAACTTAAAAGCTCATAAGCCTTCCCTTTAAAATACAATGACTTTATTGAGTGATTTAAGTTATAATTAATTAGCTGATTTAAAGCAATGGCCATAGATGGCGAAATGATACCATCTTTATAATACTTCTTATCCTTATTATCATTGTTTAAAAATGAAATATAATCGGCTTCTTGAGAAAATAATCCATGAAACTTTTTAATAGAAATTAATACGGAAACTATCCAAGAATTAGGTTCCACTTGCAGGTTAATTGGCAAATCCTGTTTTGGATTGTAAAGCAATAATGAATTTTCTTCAAAAACATTTAAAGCATACCTTCCTTCGTTAAAAAGAAACTTACTTGACCCTTTGAGACAAAAATGAAATTGTATATAATCGCTATCTATGTATTTTTCAATACTTTGAGCGACACTTTTATCATTTTTATGAACTAATACCAAAAATCCATCATCAACTTTTGTTTCTTCAAAAGAACCTTTAGCGACATTTTTATTGTTAATTTTATCATTCACAATACCTCTTTATTTAGATTCATTATAAATTAACGGCTTGAAATATGCCGAATACTATGCAAAAATATGACAAATATCATATAATCGTCAAAAAATAGGGTAAAAAACCACAAACGATATTAAAAGTTCTTTGAGCGTTACTTTTTTTATTGCAATCCATATACATTTGCTTCACATTATCAGGTATAGCAGCATGCAGAAGTACAATATTTCAAGAAGTAATTACTTTTATGCTATTGGTTTGAGTTATAAAAAAGCCGATGCAGACATAAGAGGGCACTTTAGTTTAGACGAAGACTCTAAGCTAACGCTTCTAAATCAAGCAAAAGAGAACAATATAGAAAGCTTAATAGTTACTTCTACTTGTAACAGAACCGAAATTTATGGTTTTGCTCAACACCCCTTCCAACTTATTCAATTACTTTGTGATAATACAAAAGGTACCGTTGAAGAGTTTCAAAAAGTTGCCTACATATACAAAAACAACGATGCTATTGCTCACATGTTTCGTGTTGGTTCTGGTTTAGATAGCCAGATTTTAGGTGATTTTGAAATTATTAGTCAGTTAAAAATAAGCACTAAACTTTCAAGGAAACACGGTTTACTTAATCATTTTACGGAACGCTTAGTAAATGCTGTTATTCAAGCCAGTAAACGTATTAAGACTGAAACAAATATTTCGTCAGGAGCAACTTCAGTATCATTTGCTTCTGTTCAATATATTTTCAATACTGTTGAAGATGTTTCTAACAAAAATATATTACTATTCGGAACTGGAAAAATAGGAAGAAACACTTGTGAAAACCTAGTAAAACATACCGAAAACGAACATATTACTTTAATTAATAGAACTAAAGATAAAGCAGAACAAATTGCTGGAAAATTTAATTTATTGGTTAAGGATTATGCTAATTTACAAGAAGAAATTAACGAGTCTGACATATTAATTGTAGCTACTGGTGCGCATCGTCCAACAGTAGACAAACAAATTATTCAATCTAAAAAACCACTTCTAATTTTAGATTTATCGATTCCTAAAAATGTAAATGAAAATGTTGAAGAGTTAGAGAATGTAACACTTGTTCATTTAGATGATTTATCAAAAATTACCGATCAAACTTTAGAAGCACGTAAACAGCATATTCCTTTAGCTGAAACTATTATTGAGGAAGTTAAAGCCGAATTTAACAGTTGGTTAGAAACCAGAAAGTTTGCTCCAACTATTAAAGCTTTAAAACATAAACTAAGTGATTTTGCTTCAGCCGAGTTAGACACACAACGCAAAAAATTATCTGACTTTAATGAAGCCCAAGCCGAATTAATTAGTAATAATATTATTCAAAAAATAACCAATCATTTCGCGCATCATTTAAAAGATGATACGATTTCTACAGACGAGAGTCTAGAACTTATAAAAAAAGTGTTCCAGTTAGAACCTTCAAAAAAAAATGTCTAAAACCATAAGAATTGGCACACGCGATAGCGAATTAGCGCTATGGCAAGCCAAAATAGTGCAAAGTCAACTTGAAAATTTAGGTCATAAAACCGAACTCGTTCCTGTAAAATCTACAGGCGACTTAGTTTTAGACAAGCCTTTATACGAATTAGGGATTACTGGTATTTTTACCAGAACATTAGATATTGCTATGCTAAATAACGATATTGATATTGCGGTTCACTCATTAAAAGATGTACCAACCATACTTCCTAAAGGTATTGTACAAGCAGCTGTTTTAAAACGAGGTAATGTTAACGATACTCTGGTTTTTAAAAATAATGAAGAGTTTTTAGGGGCTAAAGATGCTGTTATTGCAACAGGTAGTTTACGCAGACGCGCCCAATGGCTAAACAGATTCCCTACACATACTATAGTAGATTTACGCGGCAATGTAAATTCACGTTTACAAAAGCTTGAAGATAATGACGAATGGAACGGCGCTATTTTTGCAGCAGCTGGTATTGGTCGCATTGGTATAAGACCAGAAGAAGCTATTAATTTAGACTGGATGATCCCTGCTCCTGCACAAGGCGCTATTATGATTACAGCTTTAGAAGACGATGAAGACATTAGAGCTGCTTGCGCTGAATTAAATCATGAAGAAACAGAAATTTGCACAAGTATTGAACGCGAATTTTTAAATAAATTAGAAGGTGGTTGTACGGCTCCTATTGGTGCTTTGGCTTACATAAAAGACGAAGAAATTAACTTTAAAGGGGTTTTATTAAGTCCTGATGGCTCTAAAAGAATAGATGTTACCAGAGTTAAAAAACTAGGCGAACACAATGATATGGCTCAGTTTTGTGCCGATTTCGTTATTGAACGTGGTGGTAAACGCCTCATGGATATTATTAAAAATTCTTCTAAAAAAACAAATGTATATTCTACGAAGGCATTTACTGAAGACCAACGTCTTTTATTTCATGAAAAAGTAGTTGCAGATAGTAGTGATTTCATTAAAATAAGCTTGAATAGAATACATCCACGTTTCTTAAAAAATGAAATTAGGAATGTTATTATTACCAGCAAAAATGCCGTTGAATCTTTAATAACTAATTATTCGGCTATCGAACTACAGTTTAAAAACATTTACTGTGTTGGTCGTCGTACCAAACGCTTAGTTGAAAATAAAATAGGCAAGGTTACACACTCTGAAAAGAATGCAAAAAAACTGGCAGAATATTTAGTTGAATACATTGAAGGCACAGAAGTAACCTACTTTTGTAGCGATATAAGATTAGATGCTTTACCAACTATTTTAGAGCAAAACAACATTAAAGTCAACGAAATTGAAGCCTATGAAACCAAATATGATGGTTTAAAAGTTGATGATTCTGTTGAAGCAGTCATGTTTTATAGCCCGTCAACAGTTGAAAGTTTTATTCAAAAAAATAAAGCAGAAGTTATTGCGTTTTGCATTGGAGAAACAACAGCAAATGAAGCAAAAAAACATTTTAGTGACGTAAGAGTTGCCAAAGTACCAACCGTAGAAAGTGTTATTGAGTTGGTTAATGAGCATTATGTTTGATGATTGTCATTCCTGCACAGGCAGGAATCCATTTTTATAAAATTTAAGTTTCAATTTAAAAGATTCCTGCCCTCGTAGGAATGACAAAAGGTATGAGTATTAAAAACGATTTATTTTTAAGAGCATTAAAAGGAGAAACCGTAAACCGTCCACCCGTTTGGATGATGCGTCAAGCTGGTCGTTATTTACCAGAATTTATGGCAATAAAAGAAAAATACGATTTCTTTACACGTTGCCAAACTCCAGAATTAGCAAGTGAAATTACCGTACAACCTATTAGACGATACGGTATGGATGCTGCAATATTATTCAGCGATATTTTAGTTATTCCACAAGCTATGAACATTGAGGTACAAATGAAACCTAATTTTGGACCTTATCTTCCTAATCCTATTCGCTCTCAAAAAGATGTTGATAACGTCATCGTACCAGACGTAAAAGAAGCTTTAAATTACGTTTACGAAGCCATAAAAGCTACTAAAGAAAAACTTAATGATGAGATTCCATTAATAGGATTTGCAGGTTCTCCTTGGACAATTCTATGCTATTGTGTGCAAGGTCAAGGCAGTAAAAACTTCGACAAAGCCAAAGAATTTTGTTTCACCAATCCTATTGCGGCACATCAATTATTACAAAAAATAACAGATACTACCATTGCCTATTTAAAAGAAAAAGTAAAAGCAGGTTGTAATGCTGTACAAGTATTCGATTCTTGGGGAGGTATGTTATCACCTGTCGATTATCAAGAATTTTCATGGCAATATATACAGCAAATCATCGATGCTTTAAAAGATGATGCTCCCGTAATTGCTTTTGGTAAAGGTTGTTGGTTTGCTCTTGACGAAATGGCTAAATCTGGTGCTTCGGCTTTGGGTGTAGACTGGACATGTTCTGCAAGAAATGCACGTTACTTAACCGGAGGAAACATTACGCTTCAAGGTAATTTTGATCCAACACGTTTGTTTTCACCACCAACAGAAATAAAGAAAATGGTACACCAAATGATTAATGAGTTTGGCAAAGACAAATACATTGTAAACCTTGGTCATGGTATTTTACCTAACATTCCGTTAAATCATGCCAAAGCGTTTATTGATGCTGTAAAAGAATATAAAAGCCCTTCTTAATCTCCACAAAAAAGAAGATACTCTTACAAGAGTTTAAAATATTAAAAAATGTAAATAAATTTAATAGCTTTACGAAACAAATCACTTTTCCTTTAGAGAAGGTTAACGAGAGGCTTTATGATTAAAAATATCATTTCAGGAATTAAAGCATACTTCGGTGCTTTCAGTTTAATTTCAAAATTAAAACTCTGGAAGTATTTTGTAATTCCTATGATTATAAGTTTCGTAACAGCACTTTTTATTGGGATTTCAGCATATGGCTTATCTGATAATATTGGAAGTTTCATTTCTAAAGCATGGATTTGGGACTGGGGGAAAGACACCTTTACAACTATAAGTAGTTTTATTGGAGGACTTATCATTATTGTTATCGGTTTAATCCTTTTCAAACACGTTATAATGGCATTATCTGCGCCATTTATGAGTCCCGTTTCCGAAAAAATTGAAACACATTTAACAGGAATCACCAATCATAATCATAGAAACACAAGTTTTTCACAACAGCTTTGGCGAGGTATTCGAATTAATGGTAGAAATCTAATTATGGAACTACTTTTAACTATACCCATTCTACTTCTTAAATTTATCCCCATTATTAATATTTTCTCAACAATATTATTGTTTTTACTACAAGCCTATTATGCAGGTTTTGGCAATATGGATTACACTTTAGAACGTCATTACCAATATAAAAAAAGTCTTCAATTTGTAAGTAAGCATCGTGGTTTAGCCATAGGCAATGGCATTGTTTTTATATTGTTTTTGTTAATTCCGGTAATTGGTGTTATTTTGGTTTTACCGCTATCTGTTACAGCGGCAACATTAAAAACAGTTGACGCACTTCAACTAAAAAACAACTTACCAAATGCAGCTTAATTTCGGCAACTTCTACATAAAACCTATACAAATTAAAGATGCTTGGAGCCTTTGCAATTTTATAGTATCTAATGAAGACCGATTAAAACGTTATTTTTCAAAAACATTAGAACAAAATTTAACGCCTACCTTATCTAATATTTTCGTTGAAAAAAAGATAAAACAATTCAACTTAAAAGAAGAATTCTTATTTACCATCAAAGAAAACGAAACGAATCAATTAGTTGGTTTAGTTTATATTAAAGAGTTAAACTGGACTAAAAAACAAGGAGAATTTGCCTATTGTATTGATTATAGCTTTGAAGATAAAGGCATCACAACTCATGCCATAAAAATTTTATCAGACTACGCTTTTGATGAAATCGGATTAAAAACACTTCAAATAATCGTTTATAAAACAAATATTGCAAGTATAAAAGTTGCTGAAAACTGTAATTTTATACGAAAAAGAACACTAGAAAACGAATTTACACCATCAGGTGAAAAAGCTATAGATATGGAACTCTATGAATTGTATAGTGAAATAGAATAAATTAAAATGAAAGATAAATTTTACCAATACATACAAGATTTACAAGAAAGTATCACTTCAAAACTTCAAGAAATTGACGGGAAAGCTAAATTTCAAGAAGACATTTGGGAACGACCAGAAGGTGGTGGTGGACGTACTCGTGTTATTGAAAACGGCAACGTTTTTGAAAAAGGCGGTGTTAATATTTCAGCTGTTCATGGCAAATTACCAGATACCATGCAAAAAATGTTTAAGGTAGGTGAAGCCGATTTTTTTGCCTGCGGGTTAAGTTTAGTGTTACATCCAAAAAACCCGATGGTGCCTACAGTCCATGCGAATTGGCGTTATTTTGAAATGTATGATGAAAACAAAAACATTATCAACCAATGGTTTGGTGGCGGACAAGATTTAACACCCTATTATCTATTTGATGAAGATGCTAAACATTTTCATCAAACTTGCAAAACGGCTTGTGACAAACACAATGCAGAATTTTACCCTAAATACAAGGCACGTTGCGATGAATATTTTTATAACGCACACCGTAATGAAGGTAGAGGTGTAGGTGGTTTGTTTTTCGATTATTGTAAAGCATCAGAAGATATGACCATGGACAACTGGTACAACTTTGTTACCGAAGTTGGAAATAGCTTTCTAGAGGCTTATGTCCCTATTGTTGAAAAACGAAAAGAATTGCCATATACAGACGAACAACGGAAGTGGCAAGAAATACGTCGTGGGCGTTATGTAGAATTTAACTTGGTTCATGATAAAGGCACTTTATTCGGACTAAAAACCAACGGACGTATAGAAAGTATTTTAATGAGTTTACCGCCTCATGTTCAGTGGGTTTATAATCATCATCCTGAAGCGGGAAGTGAAGAAGAACGATTAATAAATATATTACAAAACCCTATAGATTGGGTAGCCCCTTAACCCCAAAGGGGAACACTCTTGTGAATAAAAATTGAAACAAAATATAAATATCATTGTTCTTTAAATTAAAAAAGTTAAACACTTAAAACCCTATTCACCCCTAATAGGAATTCCCCCATTGGGGGTTAGGGGGCAACTATGTATCCAATAAAAAGAAATAGAAGATTAAGAACCAATGAAGCCATTCGCTCTTTAGTTCGTGAAACCATCATTACACCAAACGACTTTTTAGTACCGCTTTTTGTTGTTGAAGGTAAAGGCATAAAAGATGAAATTGCTTCAATGCCAAATTACTTTAGATATAGTTTAGATTTATTGGAAGGTGAAGTGAAAGAACTTTGGAAACTTGGATTGAAGTCTGTTTTGCTTTTTGTAAAAGTACCTGATAACTTAAAAGACAATAAAGGTACCGAAGCTTTAAACCCAAACGGATTGATGCAACGCGCTATTAAAACCGTTAAAAATGCATGTCCCGATATGGTTGTAATGACCGATGTCGCTATGGATCCTTATTCATCGTACGGACATGATGGTATTGTTGAAAACGGAAAAATCATAAACGACGATACTGTTGAGGTTTTAACCGAAATGAGCTTATCTCATGCCGAAGCAGGCGCCAACTTTGTAGCGCCTAGCGATATGATGGATGGTCGTATTTTATCCATTCGTGAAGCTTTAGAAGACGAAGGTTATACAGATACAGGTATTATGAGCTATTCAGCTAAATATGCATCTTCTTTTTATGGTCCTTTTCGTGATGCTTTAGATTCTGCTCCAGTAGATCTGATTGATGTCCCAAAAGACAAAAAATCTTACCAGATGGATTATGGAAACCGTTTTGAAGCACTTAGAGAAACAGAAATGGATATTGACGAAGGTGCCGATATTGTTATGGTAAAACCAGGCATTTCTTATCTTGATATTTTAAGAGACATTAAAAATGAAGTAGATGTACCTGTTGCTGTTTATCAGGTTTCTGGCGAATATGCGATGATAAAAGCTGCTGCCGAAAAAGGCTGGTTAAATCATGACCAAGTGATGATGGAGACGACTACAGCCTTTAAACGCGCTGGTGCAGATATTATAGCGAGTTACTTTGCTAAGGATGTTGTTAAATTGATTTCGTAAATTAGCGTTTAACAAAATCAATTCTTAATGAGCACACTAATTTTTTGGGCAACTATTTCTATTTTCTTTTCTTTTTTATGCTCGATCCTTGAAGCTGTATTATTAAGTATTACACCCACCTTTATAAATGTAAAGAAACAAGAAGGTAAAGTTTATGCTTTAATTCTTGAATCGTTAAAAAAAGATGTAGACAAGCCTCTAATTGCTATATTAACATTAAACACCATAGCGCATACATTGGGAGCCATGATGGTAGGTATTGAAGCAGAAAAACTACCTTTTAAAATTGAATTATTTGGCATTAATACCGTTGGTGTTGTATCTGCAATTATGACGTTTTTAATTCTTGTCGCTTCTGAAATTATACCAAAAACTATTGGTGCAACGTATTGGAAAAAACTGGCTAATTTTACATCTAAAGCGCTTACTGTTTTAATTTTTCCTTTAAAATGGACAGGTATTTTATGGCTATTACAACTTACAACTAAACTTATTGGAGGTAAAGGTCATGGTAGTATATTAAGTCGAGAAACTTTTATGGTAATGACCGATATGGCTCATGAAGAAGGTGTATTTCTAGAAAGTGAAAGCAAGGTTATAAAAAACCTTTTAACCTTTAAGGATGTTATGGCAAAAAATGTTATGACTCCTAGAACGGTTATGAAAACCGAAAATGAAAACTCAAGCGTTGAAGCGTTTTTTAATAAAAATCTGAACCTGCGTTTTTCAAGAATCCCTATTTATAGCGATACCGAAGATAATATTAAGGGGCTTGTTTTAAAAGATGATGTGTTTAAAGAAATGGCTTTGGGCAATGGCGCAAAAAAGCTATCAGAAATTAAACGAGACATTATTATAGTAGATCGTAATATTGCTATACCGACGCTTTTTGAAAAATTAGTTGCCACTAGAAATCACATGGCTTTAGTGGTTGATGAATATGGTACTGTTAGTGGTATAGTAACTATGGAAGATGTTATTGAAACATTGCTTGGTTTAGAAATTATGGATGAAAGCGATAATGTATCAGATTTACAAATCCAAGCCAGAAAAAACTGGGAAGCAAGAGCCAAAAAATTAGGTATTTTAGAAAATCCTAAAACTGAAGACTAATGGAAACTTGCATCATACCATCTCCATTAGGTTTTACTAAAATTGTTGGAGACATTGATGGTATTTCTTCTGTAACTGTATTAAATTCTGAAGAAAAAATAACAGACATAATCCCCATACAATTAGAAGATTGCGTAATTCAATTAAATGAATACTTCGAAGGATCTAGAAAACAATTCGATTTAAATTTAAATCCTCAAGGAACTGATTTTCAAAAAAAAGTATGGAATGCTTTATTAACCATTCCTTATGGTAAAAGCATTTCTTATCTGGAATTATCAAAACAATTAGGTGATGTAAAAGCTATTAGAGCAGTAGCTAATGCCAATGGCAAAAACCCCATTTGGATCATCATTCCTTGTCATCGAGTAATTGGCACAGACGGTAGTTTAACTGGTTATGCTGGTGGTTTATATCGTAAAAAATGGCTTTTAGACCATGAGAGCCCTTTCAAGCAACTAGCGTTATTTTAAAGTTTAACAAACTTTTTTAAAAACTCAATAAATCATAAATAACTGATTTACAATAAATTAAAACTAATTTATGAATTAATTTTATTATATGAGATTGTTGTCTCATATAAATTTATAAGTATTTTTTATATCTTTATTCTTTTATAAGACAAAATTCTCATGGGCAGTGTTTCATTAAATTCAGGTCGTAAAGTACAAAAGCAAAAAACAAGACTTAAAATTTTAAATACCACACAAGAGTTATTAAAGCAAAACCAAAACTTAAGTCTTGAAGATGTTGCCAAAGCATCAAATATTTCCAGAGCTACTATATATCGCTATTTTTCAAATATTGACTTATTATGCTCTGAGGCAAGTTTAGCCATCTTAACAAATTCTACCGAAAACACATTTTTAGAAAGTCAACACCTTCCCATAATTGATCGCATATTATACATTCAAGATTATTTTAATGAGTTAGCCTTAAACAATGAAGCAGCATTTCGTAAATACTTAAGTATTTATTTAAAAGAAGACAACTCATATAAAACTCAAATCTCTAGAAGCTCAAGAAGAATGGCAGCGTTAAAATTAGCCCTTATTCCTTACAGAAATCAAATTGACAGAGATGTTTATAATAAACTATTATCGGTTTCAACAGCATTAATGGGTATAGAATCTATTATAACAGCTAAAGACATTTGTAATTTAAATAATAGAGAAACAAAAGCTTCTTTAGCTTGGGGTTTAAGAATTATACTAAGTAGTATTTTTTAAAAAACAATCACAAATACTTATAGGTCGGGTTTTAATTATTATATTTAATTCAACTAAACATAATAGAATGAAATTTCTAAAAAAATTCTTTAAATGGCTTGTTATTATTATAGTAGCTCTAATAGCTTTACTCTATATTTTTGATTATGGTTATATTATAAGAGGTGCTAAAATTGTTTATCTCACAGGACATAAAACGGCTTTCATTGACGACTATCCTCATTTTGAAAACGATACCATAAAAAAAGGAAATAACTCCAGTCCTTGGGCAAAACATATAGATTATAATACCGCAAAAGAAACTGAAAAACTTTCTGAAGTTAATAAAGCTTGGGGTACCATTGCTTATCTTATTATAAAAAATGATAGTATTTGGTTTGAAAACTATTATGATGAATTTAATGAGGATTCGAAAACCAACTCTTTTTCCATGGCAAAAAGTATTACCACTTCGCTACTAGGAAAGGCTATTATGGATGGGTCTATTAAAAGTTTAGACCAGCCTGTTAGTGACTTTTATCCACAATATAATTATGCGAAAACTACTGTTGGCGATTTAGCATCTATGGCATCTGGTTTAGATTGGGTAGAGCATTATACAAGTCCGTTTTCAGTAACAGCTAGAGCAAATTATGATGATGACTTATCGGAAACTATCTTAAATCAAAAAGTAGTAAAAACACCAGGAAAAGAATATGAATATTTAAGTGGAAGTACCCAATTACTTGGAATGATTATTCAGAAAGCGACTGGTAAAACATTAGCAAATTATCTTTCAGAAAGTTTTTGGCAACCTATGGGAGCAACTGATGATGCACTTTGGCAATTAGATGACGAAGAACACAAACTCGCAAAAGCATTTTGCTGTATTTCTAGTAGTGCTAGAAATTTTGCTCGATTTGGTAAGTTGTATAAAGATCATGGAAAATGGAACGGCAAACAACTATTAGACTCTGCTTTTGTTACAAAATCAATAACGCCTCGATTTAAGGAAAGTCCACAGTATGGTTACGGATGGTGGTTAAAAGATGTTGGCGACAAACACTTTTTTATGATGCGAGGTCATCTTGGGCAGTACGTTATAGTTGAGCCTAATGATAATGTAATTATTGTTCGGTTAGGTCATAGAAAATCACCCGATAAAGGTGTTGGTGAATTCACTGAAGATATTTCAGTTTATATTGAAGAAGCTTATAAAATGCTAAATGAATGATATCAAAATTACACCTTGAAAACATATTATTTCTAGATATTGAAACCGTACCAGAGGTTCAATATTTCTCTGAATTAGATGAAACCAAACAAGCGCTTTGGGAACACAAATCTAAATACCAACGCAAAGACGAATTCACCGCTGAGGAGTTTTATGATAGAGCCGGAATTTGGGCAGAATTTGGTAAAATAGTGTGTATCTCTGTTGGATATTTTACATTTACAGGCGATTTAAGACAATTTAGAGTCACCTCTTTTTATGGTGATGAAATTACCATTTTAAAAGACTTTAAAAATCTATTAATTTCTCATTTTAGTCAAACTAAACATTTGCTTTGTGCGCATAACGGCAAAGAATTCGACTTTCCTTATATCGCACGTCGAATGATTATTCATAATATAGAATTGCCTTATAAACTCAATTTATTTGGAAAAAAACCTTGGGAAGTCCCTCATTTAGACACCTTAGAATTATGGAAATTTGGTGATTATAAAAGTTATACATCACTAAAGCTACTAACCCATGTTTTAGGTATTCCTTCTCCAAAAGATGATATTGATGGCAGCGAAGTATATCGTGTGTATTACGAAGAAAATGAAGTTGACCGAATTATAATTTACTGCGAAAAAGACACCATTGCTGTGGCACAAATCTTTTTACGTTTACGAGGCGATGATTTATTAAGCAACGATGAAATTATTCATATATAAATGACAAAAGAAGCCCTATTAAAAGTTGAAAATCTCTCTATATCATTTGGAAAAAACGAGGTCATTCATAATATTTCATACGAATTAAAAAAGAACGAAATTTTAGGGATTGTAGGCGAATCTGGTTCTGGAAAATCTGTATCTTCCTTAGCTATATTAGGACTTCTTCCAAAAAATATTTCAAAAATAAATTTTGGCAGAATTATATACAATGAACAAGATTTAATTGAGTCTTCACCAAAATTTTTACAAAATATTAGAGGAAACAAAATCGCCATGATTTTTCAAGAACCTATGAGTTCTTTAAACCCGTCTATGACCTGCGGAAAACAAGTTCAAGAAATTTTATTACAACACACAAAACTTACAAAACAAGAAGCTAAAGAAGAAACCCATTTACTGTTTGAAAAGGTAAAACTACCAGACGTAAAGCATACTTACAATAAATATCCTCATGAAATTTCTGGCGGACAAAAGCAACGTGTTATGATAGCCATGGCTATTGCCTGTAAACCCGATATATTAATTGCAGATGAACCCACAACAGCTTTAGATGTTACTGTTCAAAAAGAGATTATTAAGCTAATAAAAGACCTCCAAGCAGAAACCAAAATGAGTGTTATATTTATTACGCACGATTTATCTTTAATATCTGAAATTGCTAATCGTGTGTTAGTGATGTATAAAGGTAATATTGTTGAAGAAGGCTCTGTAATCAACATTTTTAAAAATCCACAAAACAACTATACTAAGGCCCTTATTAATTCGCGTCCTTCCTTAAATACGCGGTTAAAAAATTTACCAACTATTGACGATTATTTAAATAATACGGTTTCAAATACGATTATAACCTCAGAAGAGCGTAAGCAAAATCATGAGAAACTTTATAGTAAAGCACCTTTGCTAGAAGTTATTAATGTTGAAAAAGAATATATAACAAAAGGCAACTGGTTTAATAAAACGAACACTTTTAAAGCAGTAAACGACGTTAGTTTTAAACTATATGAAGGTGAAACTTTAGGTTTAGTTGGCGAATCTGGTTGCGGAAAATCTACGTTAGGAAATGCCATCCTTCAATTAGACAAAGCTACTGCGGGTCAAATTTTATATCAAGGTATCGATATTACAAAGCTTTCTAAAACTGAAATTAGAAAACTCAGGAAAGACATTCAAATTATTTTTCAAGACCCCTACTCCTCTTTAAACCCTAGAATTCCTGTTGGAGAAGCCATTATGGAGCCCATGAAAGTACATCAACTTTTTAATTCTGAAGAAGAACGTAAAGAAAAAGTTATAGATATTTTAAATCGTGTAGGTTTATCCGAAGACTACTTTAACCGATATCCTCATGAGTTTTCTGGTGGACAAAGACAACGTATTGGTATAGCCAGAACCATTGCATTACAACCTAAATTAATTGTCTGTGACGAATCAGTCTCTGCTTTAGACATATCGGTTCAAGCTCAAGTTCTAAACTTATTAAACGAACTTAAAGACACTTTTGGTTTTACGTATATTTTTATTTCACACGATCTTGCCGTTGTAAAATATATGAGCGACCAATTATTGGTAATGAATAAAGGTAAAATAGAAGAATTAGACGATGCAGATATTATATATAAATCGCCTCAAAAAGAATACACAAAAAAATTAATTCATGCCATTCCAAAAGGATTATAGCATGAATATTTTTTTTGTTAAATAGACTACGCTTTTTAAAAAATTCAAATTTTCTTTTACAGTTTCTTTGAATTTGCTTTCGCCATTTGTAGGTTGTTCAGGTAGATTTGTTGCAATATTCATAAGCGTAAAATTCATGATAGATTTGGGGAAATCTATTAATTTAACTTGGTTTATTTGGGGAGTACTAATATCAAACATTTTTTTTAAAAAACCAGTCAAAAAACACAAAAAATCGTTCAAATACGTATTTTTTTAACATTTCGTAGGTTTTTCTTCTTTCAGATCTTTCTGTCGAAAACTTTAAAGGCTCATTTCTGGAATATCGCCCTCTATAATTAGAGCACCTTCTGTCGCATTTTTAATTACTTCTACAGAAACTCCTGGAGCACGTTCTAAAAGCTTAAACCCCTTACTCGATACTTCAAGTACAGCCAAATTGGTTACAATTTTTTTAACACAACCAACTCCAGTAAGCGGTAATGAGCATTTTTTTAATAATTTAGATTCGCCTCTTTTATTAGTATGCATCATAGCTACGATAATATTTTCGGCACTTGCCACTAAATCCATAGCACCACCCATACCTTTTACCATACGTCCTGGAATTTTCCAATTAGCTATATCACCATTTTCAGCCACCTCCATGGCGCCTAAAATAGTTAAGTCTACGTGCTTTCCACGAATCATAGAAAAGCTCATGGCCGAATCAAAAAAACTAGCACCTGGAAGCGTTGTTATGGTTTGTTTACCTGCATTAATAACATCGGCATCTTCTTCACCTTCAAAAGGAAAAGGCCCCATGCCTAAAACGCCATTTTCACTTTGGAATTCTACTTCTATATCGTTTCGAACATAATTAGCTACTAAAGTGGGAATACCAATACCTAGATTAACATAATAACCATCTTGTACTTCTTTAGCTATACGTTTTGCTATACCTGTTTTATCTAACATAATTTCGTCATTCCTGTGAAGGCAGGAATCTTTTTAATTAAACCTTGTTTTTTAAAGATAGATTCCTGCGCACGCAGGAATAAAACTTCTATTCTTTTACTCTTACCGTTCGTTGTTCAATACGCTTCTCATAGGTTTCTCCCTGAAAAATACGTTGAACAAAAATTCCTGGAATATGAATTTGATTTGGATCTAAAGCTCCTAATGGTACTAATTCTTCAACCTCAGCAACTGTTATTTTAGCGGCTCCACACATATTAGGGTTAAAATTTCTAGCAGTCCCTTTAAAAACTAAATTACCAGCCGCATCACCTTTCCATGCTTTCACAAAAGCAAAATCGGCTTTAAAAGCATGCTCTAGTACATACATTTTACCATCAAACTCTCTGGTTTCTTTACCTTCTGCTACTTCTGTTCCGTAACCAGCAGGTGTATAAATAGCAGGAAATCCTGCCTGAGCAGCTCTACAGAGCTCTGCTAAAGTTCCTTGAGGTATTAATTCTACATCTAATTCACCAGAAAGCATTTGTCGCTCAAATTCATCATTTTCACCCACATAAGAGGATACCATTTTTTTTATTTGTCTTTTTTGAAGCAATAATCCTAAGCCAAAATCGTCTACACCTGCATTATTAGAAATACAGGTTAGCCCTTTTATACCAAGTTTTACTAATTGCCCGATAGCATTTTCTGGAATACCACTAAGCCCAAAACCACCAAGCATAAAAGTCATATTATCTGAAACTCCATGAAGAGCTATTTTAACATTATCTACTTTTTTATTAATCATTATTATTAATTTTAGCTTTATAAATTTACGAATAATAGAATTATAAGACCGAAACATTAACAAATAAAAAAACCATTCTGAAAAGAATGGTTTTAATTATATAATTAATTACTGAAATAAATTCATAATACTGTTTTAATATTAAAAATCTAAATCATCAGGCGTATCATTAGAATCGTTTTCAATACCAGTGCTCTCGTCAATGACTTTTGAACAATCTACATTTATAGAAAGATTAGCAGGTTCTTCAAAATCTTCTGCTGAAATATTTAAGGTTTCATCGGCATAACAACTTTTCATATAAACACCCCAAATAGGTAATGCCATAGCTGCTCCTTGCCCATATGTAATACCAGCAAAGTGCGCTGCTCTATCTTCAGCTCCTACCCAAACACCTGTAACTAAATTCGGTACTATACCCATAAACCATCCATCACTTTGATTTTGTGTGGTTCCTGTTTTTCCTGCTATAGGATTTGTAAATCCATAAGGATACCCTGTTATTATTTCCGAAAATTCTCTCCTATAGGAATCTGCTCCTTTTCCTCTTAAGCGAGCTCCAGAACCATATTGTGTTACACCTTCCATAAGCTTGATTGTTACATAGGCTGTTTCATCACTTAAAACATCACGTGTTTCTGGCTTAAACTGATACAAAATAGTACCGTTTTTATCTTCAATATTAGTAACCATTACTGGTTTTGTATACACCCCTTTATTAGCAAATGTTGAATAGGCTCCCACCATTTCATAAACACTTAAATCGGGTGTTCCTAATGCTATTGATGGTACTGGAGGTATTTCAGATTCAACACCTAGTTTTTTTGCTAAATCTACCACCGTTTGTGGACCAACTTTATCAATTAATCTTGCGGTTATTGTGTTTACTGATTTCGCTAAGGCATTTTTTAAAGTCCTTGTGCCTCCATAATCATTTTCACCATTAGAATTCCTAGGACACCATTTTTCTGGATTTCCATATTTACCAGCATCTATACAAAATGGTGTATCTGGCAATTTATCACATGGAGAGTAATGAAGCTGATCTATAGCTGTTGCATAAACAAATGGTTTAAAGGTAGAACCCACTTGTCGCTTTCCTTGTTTTACCATATCGTACTGGAAATGGCGGTAATTAACACCTCCAACCCAAGCCTTAACATGACCTGTAAGCGGATCCATAGACATCATGCCTGTACGTAAAAACGATTTATAATAACGCATGGAATCAATAGGTTTCATAATGGTATCTACTTCACTCGCTTTCCCTTCTTTCCATGCAAAAACAGTCATTTTAGTAGGTTTATGAAATGAAGCTATAATTTCTTTATCTGATTTTTCAGCATTTTTTAATATGCGCCATCGCTCACCTTGTTTCATAGAACGATTTAATAAATCATCTACTTCACTCTTATCTAATTCTAAAAAAGGTGCTGTTGGATTACGCTTTGGTGTGTTTTGATTAAAAAATTCTGCTTGCAACCTTGGCATATGTTGCTGTACAGCATCTTCAGCGTATTCTTGCATACGAGAATCTATAGTTGTGTAAATTTTTAAACCATCACTATTTATATTCCATTTTGTACCATCAGGTTTTGGATTATTCTTAATCCAATCCTTCATAAATCCTCTTAAGTATTCTCTAAAATAAGTTGCCATACCTTCACGATGTGATTCTGGCGAATAATTTAAATCAAGCTCTGTTTTTTGGAGCGAATCTTTAACGGCTTCTTCTAAATAACCATATTTTTCCATTTGAGCCAAAACCACATTACGTCTATTTTTAACTCCAACTGGATTTCTTCTTGGATTATACAATGCTGAATTTTTGAACATACCTACCAACATAGCCGATTCTTTTAAATCAAGATCTATAGGCTCTTTTCCAAAGTAGATTCTGGAAGCACTACGAATACCGTCTGCGTTATTTAAAAAATCATATATATTAAAGTACTGAGCAATAATTTCTTCTTTTGTGTATTGGCGTTCGAGACGAATAGCAATAATCCATTCTTTAATTTTTTGAGTAATCCTACCCAATGTATTTTTAGATCCTTCACCATGAAACAACTGTTTGGCTAATTGTTGAGATATTGTACTTGCACCGCCGCTACTTCCTAATTTAATTACAGCTCTTAAAGTACCTCGTGCATCAATTCCTGAATGCTCATGAAAACGCGCATCTTCGGTAGCGATTAAAGCAGTAACTAAATCTGGCGATAAATCATCATAACTTACAGGGGTTCTATTATCATTAAAATAGAATTTACCTAAAGTTTTCCCATCTGAAGAAATAATTTCGGTTGCTAAATTTGTTTTCGGATTTTCTAATTGTGTATGATCTGGCATGTCGCCAAATACACCCCAGGATGCTAATAAAAATATAAGCACTGCTGAAAATATACCTCCTAAAAATAACATCCAAAACCAACGAATGTATTTAGAGAAATCTTGAACTGGTGCTTTTGTGTTTTTTTTTGCTTTTGCCATGTACTTTAGGTTAATACATCTCGGGACTTCCCGATATAAAACCGGAACACTCGATGTGACATTTAATTATTATTTATATGTTCTACTCTAAAACCAATATCTGTAATACCTTCAAGCTCTGTAACACCATTTACTTTTCCGTTCTCTCTCATAGCTTGTTGAATATTAATGGTATATTCTCCTATTTCATTAAAAACAAATGGTTCATCTTGTCCTTTATACCAAAGTTTGTTTTCTTTAACATCGGTTAAGCCAGTACCTAAAAGTTTTCCGCTAGGGTCTGCCATTCTATATTCTAAAGTGTCTTTTATAGTTTTACCGTGCGGATAAACCATTTCGACAATTAAAAACAAATTATTGTATTTGTAAGCATTTGTATTTCTTAAGTTCACAAATAGATTATATTTTTTTGTTGAGTCTGGAGGTGTTACTTTAAAGCCTATAATGGAATCTTTATGCCATAAATTAGGCACCGATTTATACTCGTCAAAAACACGATTTGAATCGCAAGACACAAATACAAAAGAAAAAATTAAAAAAAATAACAAGACACTATTTCTCAGCATTTTTACTGTTTTGGGGTTTAGGTTTTCTTTTATTATTACTGTTTTTGTTTCTATTATTTGGATTGGGTTTATTCTTTGGAGTCGCTTTTTTATTAGCTTGATTTCCTTGCCCCCCCTGATTAGTTCTCTGATTAGGTTTTTGATTAGGTTTCCTCCTATTGTTTTTACGTTTATTATTAGGTTTTGGACTATCGAAACGTGTTAAACTATCCTGCCCTACAACGTTTTCAAACTCTGTTTTAGTATCTTCTACAAGTTCTGATGCATATTCTTCAAGGCTAGCAATAGGTTTATTCTTTTTATTAGCTTCAATAATTTCATTGGCCTGCTCTGTAGTTATTTTATGCCAATTCATCCACTCACCTTCATAAGCATACCACATGTGTCCTTTAAAAATATCTGTTTTTTGACAAACAGCTGTACCCTTTTCAGTTTTAAGTTTAATATCTGTTTTAGGAAAACTTTTTAAAGCATCTAAATAAGAATCTAATTCATAATTTAAACAGCATTTTAATTTACCACATTGTCCTGCTAATTTTTGAGGATTTAAAGACAGTTGCTGATAACGTGCTGCTGAAGTGCTTACCGAACGAAAATCGGTTAACCAAGTAGAACAACATAATTCGCGTCCACAAGAGCCAATACCACCAAGTCTTGATGCTTCTTGACGAAAACCAACTTGTTTCATTTCTATACGCGTTCTAAACTCGCGTGCAAATACTTTAATAAGTTCCCGAAAATCAACACGCTCTTCGGCTGTATAATAAAAAGTAGCTTTACTGGCATCGCCTTGAAACTCAATATCTGAAATCTTCATTTGAAGTTTCAAATCGATTGCAAATTGACGCGCTCTAACCTTCATAGGCTCTTCTTTATCGCGTGCCGTTTGCCAAATATCTATATCCTTTTGGCTTGCTTTTCTGTATATTTTTAATAGTTCTTCGGGAGTTTCAGAAATATTTTTACGTTTCATTTGAACGCGTACCAATTCCCCTGTAAGGGTTACCATACCAATATCATGACCAGATTGCGCTTGTGTCGCAACAATATCGCCAATGCTTAACGTTAAATTTTCGGTATTTTTATAATAATTTTTTCGGCCGTTTTTATAACGAACCTCAACCCAATCAAATGGTTTTTCTCCATTTGGTAGCGACATATTTGCTAACCAATCAAAAACAGTTAATTTATTACAACTATCTGTACCACAAGTACCATTATTTTTGCAGCCTTTTGGAGAGCCGTCTTTAGTTGAGCAACTTGCGCAAGCCATATGTTATTATATATTGAATTCGCTAATAATTAAATTATTACGAATGAAGGTTTATAAATATTTTAGTTTTCCGCCTATGCGAAAACAAGAATGAAAAGCAATTTTTTGAAATTAATTTTCTAAAAACGCCGTTTGGATGTAAAGATAAGATTAATATACTAACAAATAAAAATTGAAAAAATATTTAAACACTTTTAACGTCTATAATCTTTACTGGACAAGCTTTTGAAGCATTCTCACAATCATCAAGAATAGCTTCTTCATTAGATTTTAATGTGAAAAATCCTTTTTTATCAACCGCGTGTAATAAAACTGATTTTCCATCTTTTTTTGACATTTGAAATTGTTTCGGCGCTAATTCAACGCAATAATTACACCCAATACATTTATTACGCTGTAATGTTATTACAACCATTAAGCTTCTACTTTATTTTCAACAATTTTATATAACTTATCGGATGGTCTAATTCTAAAACCTAACGGAATAGTTACCATATCGCCTTTTTTACCTTTTTCAGATTTTTCATCATTCACCATCATATCACCAACTTCAACTTCTTGAGCTCCCGTAGTTGGACCTGTTATTAAAATGGTATCGCCTATAGAAATATCATAAGCTTCAATTTTAAACTCGCCAATTTGAGGTTTAGGAAAATAATGAGTTCCCTTACCTAAATACACTTTCTTTTGTGTAGCATGAGAGCCTGAACCTGTTGCCCATTCTCCTAGTTTCTGACCAAGATAATACCCATTCCAAAAACCACGATTATACACTTTTTCAAGTTCTTGCATCCAGGTAATTACTTTTTCTTTTTGATACGTTCCATTATTTAAACTATCAATAGCATCACGATAACAAGAAATTACTTTGGCTACATATTCTGGCGCTCTGCCGCGACCTTCAATTTTTAAAACGGTAATACCTGCATTTACAACTTCATCTAAAATATCGATGGTACACAAATCTTTAGGAGACATGATATATTCATTATCAATTTCCATTTCAAAGCCTGTTTCTTGCTCGATAACCGTATATTTTTTTCTACAATTTTGTTTGCAAGCGCCTCTATTTGCCGAAGAATTATATGAATGTAAACTCATGTAACATTTACCAGAAACCGCCATACAAAGCGCACCGTGGCCAAAAATCTCGATTTCCACAAGTTTACCTGAAGGTCCTTTTATTTGGTCTTTTTCAATGTATTCGGTGATCTTTTTTACTTGTCTTAAACTAAGTTCTCTACTCAATACCATCGTATCGGCAAACATGGCATAAAACTTTACCGTTTCAATATTTGTAATATTTATTTGAGTAGAAATATGCACTTCCATTCCAATTTCTCTAGCAGTCATAATAACAGCCTGATCCATGGCTATTACAGCAGTAATCCCTGCTTCTTTAGCTTTATTTATTAAGGTTTTTACAATCGATAAATCGTGATCGTAAATAATCGTATTTAAGGTTAAATACGTTCTCACTTGTTTTAATTGACAACGTTTTGCTATTTCTGGTAAATCATCTAAAGTGAAATTTACAGTAGCTCTAGCACGCATATTTAATTGTTCAACACCAAAATATACAGAGTCTGCACCATTATCTAAAGCAGCTTGCAAGGATTCAAAATTTCCTGCTGGAGCCATTAATTCTATTTGTTGCATAGCTATTTTATTGATCTTTGGTTTTGAATGTTTCAAAAATATTCCTCAAATCTTTTTTATACGGAAGATGATCTGCTCGTCCCTTTTTAAAGATATCATTGCTATTTCCTTGTCCTTTTCTAAGTGCTTTTTGCTCTTCATGAGGCAGTCTATTTATTTCCATACAAGTAGAAGAACAGCAATTTTCCATCTCTTCTTTACACTTAGGACATTGAATAAATAATAAATGACATGCTTCGTTAGCACAATTGGTATGTACATCGAAAGGTTCACCACATTGATGACAATTGGCAATAACATCTTCACTAATGCGTTCTGCACGTCTATCATCAAACACAAAATTCTGACCCAAAAATTTATTTTCTAAATGGTTTTCATTTACCTGTCTGGTGTATTCAATAATACCACCTTCTAATTGGTAAACATTTTTAAAGCCTTTATGTTTAAAATAGGCACTGGCTTTCTCGCAACGAATACCACCTGTGCAATACATCACCAAATTTTTATCCTCTTTATGGTCTTTTAAATCTTCTTCAATAATATCTAAAGAATCTCTAAACGTATCAACATCTGGAGTTATGGCATTTTTAAAATGACCTATTTCGCTTTCATAATGATTACGCATATCAACCAAAACGGTATTTTCGTCCTCTATAAACTGATTAAACGCTTCAGCTTTTAAATGAATACCTTTATTGGTTACATCAAAAGTATCATCATTCAAACCATCGGCAACAATCTTTTTTCTAACTTTTACCTTAAGTTTTAAAAACGATTTGTTGTCTTGTTCTACGGCAATATTTAATCGGATGTCTTTTAAAAAATCAATAGAATCTAAATGTGTTTTGAATTCATTAAAACGGTCGGCGGGTAATGATAACTGTCCATTAATGCCTTCATGAGCCACATAAATTCTACCCAAAACGTCTAATGCGTTCCAAGTAAGAAACAAATGGTCTCTAAAAATTTGTGGATTGCCAATTTTGGCATATTGATAAAAAGAAAGTGTTAATCGATTTTTTCCTGCTTTATCGATTAATTCGGCTCTTTCTTTTGCACTTAATTTATTGTACAGTTGCATGCTATACTAATTTTTAAGGTTAAAGAATATTATAAAGAGGCAAAAGTACGGTTTTTAAAAAAAGTGTCCAATTTAAAATAAAAAAGCACCTAATATATTAGGTGCTTAAGTAATTAGTTTGAGTTAATCAGCATGTAAAAATGCTCAAGTTAGTCAATTTCATAGCAAAAATCTTCTCACTTTGTTTAATAGATGCAAAATGTATTAAAAGGTTGCGTCATAAAATTGTATGATGTTAAAAGATGTACTATTTTAGCATACTACTTCAGAAAAAAAATAAATAAAAATGAGCAGCGAAAAAGAAGCAAAATTAAAAGCACTTAAACTTACATTAGATAAATTAGATAAGGCTTACGGGAAAGGTACTGTAATGAAAATGAGCGATGCCGCGGTTGTAGATGTAGAGTCTATTCCTTCTGGATCTTTAGGTTTAGATATAGCTTTAGGCGTTGGCGGTTATCCACGCGGTCGTGTTATTGAAATATACGGACCAGAATCATCAGGTAAAACAACCTTAACATTACACGCTATAGCAGAAGCTCAAAAAGCAGGTGGTATTGCTGCATTTATTGATGCAGAACATGCTTTTGATAGATTTTATGCAGGAAATTTAGGCGTTGACATTGATAATTTAATTATTTCTCAACCTGATAATGGGGAGCAAGCATTAGAAATTACAGATAACTTAATCCGTTCTGGAGCTATTGATATTGTTGTTATAGATTCTGTAGCGGCATTAACACCAAAAAGTGAAATAGAAGGCGAAATGGGGGACTCTAAAATGGGGCTTCACGCTCGTTTAATGTCTCAAGCTTTAAGAAAACTTACAGGATCTATCAGTAAAACAAACTGTACTGTGATATTTATTAACCAGTTACGTGAAAAAATTGGCGTTATGTTTGGTAACCCAGAAACAACAACTGGAGGTAATGCTTTAAAGTTTTATGCTTCTGTAAGATTAGATATAAGACGTTCTACACAAATTAAAGATAGTAACGGAAACGTTTTAGGTAATAAAACAAGAGTTAAAGTGGTGAAAAATAAAGTAGCACCTCCTTTTAAAATGGCTGAATTTGATATTATGTATGGTGAAGGTGTAAGTAAAGTTGGGGAAATACTAGATGTTGCTGTTGAACTTGAAATTGTTAAGAAGAGTGGTTCTTGGTTTAGTTATGAAGAAACGAAACTTGGGCAAGGTAGAGATGCTGTTAAAGCCATTATAAAAGATAACCCAGAACTTTTTGATGAACTAGAAGAAAAAATAAAAATCGCCATTAAAGGCTAAAACAAAACTAAAAAAATCTCGAGTAATCGGGATTTTTTTAGTTTCATGCGCAACCTTTTAATTACTACTGCATCTACCTAATGCAAACACAAATTAAAAAATTGCTATGAAAAAATTATTTCTACTTTCCTTAATACTAATATTAGCATCATGTAGTGTTGACGGTGATAGTACAAATTATAGTTTTGAGGTTTTACCAGTACAAAGTGTAGATATCCCAGATGAATTTGAATTAGGAGAAACATATCCTATAACCATTTCGTATCTTAGACCATCTACTTGCCACTCTTTTAAAGAGTTTTACTATCTTAAAGAAAACAATATCCGCACAGTTGCCCCTATAAACTTTGTGTTTGAGGACAACAATTGTAACGATCTTTCAGATGTATTAGTAGAAGAAACCATTAATTTTATTGTGACTAGCAATGGTTCTTATATCTTTAAGTTTTGGCAAGGAGAAGACACCAATGGAGAAGATCAATATTTAACTGTTGAAGTACCCGTTTTAGAGTAATTTATTTTTAATTAATACGTGTTTAATTTGAGTTTAAATCAACTCATAGAAAATTGTAAAATTAATGATACCAAAGCACAAGGAGAATTGTATAAGCTCTTTTCGAGTAAGCTATTTTCAGTGTGTTTGAAGTATTCAAAAAACTATGCTGAAGCAGAAGATAATTTGCAAGATGCATTTTTAACAATTTTTAATAAAATTGGGCAATATAAAAACAAAGGCTCTTTTGAAGGTTGGTTAAAACGTATTACGATAAACACCGTATTACAACGATACAGAACCGAAAAGGTTTTTGATATTATAAATGAAAATAGCATTGAAGATGTTGTACTAGAAATTGATGAAGACGAAATTTCAATCGATTATTTATTACAAATTATTCAAGAATTGCCAGATAGGTATAGAATGGTTTTTAACCTATATGTATTAGATGGCTATTCACACAAAGAAATAGCAGACATGCTAAATATTAATGTAGGAACTTCAAAATCTAATTTAGCGCGAGCTAGACAAACATTGAAACAAACTATTGAAAGTTATAAAACAGCCAAAAGTACACAATCATTATAATGAAGGATAAAAAGCATATAGATCGATTATTTCAAGAAGGTCTTAAAGATTTTGAGGCTACACCTAATGATGCTGTGTGGAAAAATATTGAGGCTAAACTTCAAAAAAAGAAAAAACAGCGTATTATTCCTATTTGGTGGCGTTATGCTGGGGTTGCGGCTTTACTATTGCTACTTTTAACTATTGGAGGAAGCTACTTTATTAATACTGATAAACCTCAACCAAATACAGTTGTTGATACAGAAACTAAAACAGATAATGATGCTAATAATATAAATAAAGATGCCTTAAACGGATTACCTACAAACAAAAGTATTATTACAGAGAGTCATATAGAAAACAATAACATAGAAAAGGCTCCTCTAAATACCTCTAAATTATTAAATACTAAAACTAATACTTCAACCGAATCATCGGTTGCTGAAACAACCGACTCTAAAATTTTAAATCAAAACACAAACAACCATACTTCATCTTCAAATAAAGTATCAAATCTATCTAATTCAACAATAAAAACAAAAACGGTAATTGCTTCCAATCTTGAAGAAACAAATAAAAACATTAATCAAAGTCTAAATAATTCAACTTTAATTGATAACAATAGTGCTAAAAAAATCATTAATAACACCTCAAAAAAACATAATACAATTGCTAAATCTAATGAAGAAGAGATAAATGCTTTAGCTAACAACAAAACAAGCGAAGAAAATATACTTACTATTGAAGAAGCGATAGACAAGACTAAAGATGTTATTGAAAAAGAAAAACTAAATAGATGGAGTATTACTCCTAATGTAGCTCCTGTATATTTTAATAGTTTAGGGGAAGGCTCTTCAATAGACCCGCAATTTAATAGCAACTCTAAAACAGGAGAGGTTAATATGAGTTATGGAATTTCTACTAGCTATGCTGTAAATAAGAAATTGAGTATTCGTTCTGGTATTAATAGAGTAAATCTGGGTTATAACACTAATAATATTGTTGTTTACAGATCCGTTGGTGTAAGTAGCAGTACACGCGCGCTGCAAAATGTAAGTGTTGCTAAAAATAATAGTAATACAGATGTTACTGCTACTGATAATACTTCGGAAAGTATTTCGCTTGTAAGTGGAGAAAATTTTATTTCAAATGAAAGTCCAGAATCATTTGGTGCATCAAATACCTCTATTAATCAATCTTTAGGATATATTGAAGTTCCTATAGAAATTCAATATATCCTATTAAATAAAAAATTAGGCATTAATGTTATTGGTGGTTTTAGTTCATTCTTCTTAAATAATAATGAAATTTATTCTGAAGTAAATGGCAGTAACAGAACCCTTTTGGGTGAAGCTACCAACTTAAACACAATAAGTTATAGTGCTAATTTTGGTCTAGGTTTAAACTATCAAGTTTCTAAAAAAATAGACTTGAATTTAGAGCCTATGTTTAAATATCAAATTAACACGTTTAACAATACATCTGGCGATTTTAAACCTTATTTTATAGGGGTTTATACTGGATTCGCCATTAAATTTTAGGTTTTTGGTTAGATCTATAGATATTGATTTTCAGTAAGCTCGGAAATCAATATCAAAAAAAACTGCTCTTCCCCAGAGCAGTTTTTTATTTGTTAAACATTTGTAACTGCGTTAAAATAATAGTTCTAGAATTTTCATTTAATGATTTAGTATCTTTAACTGTAAAATTTTCTGTCGATATAAATTCATGAATTTTAGCACGCATTTCACCAGGTCCTCCACTAAAAAAAGTGTAAGAAAACCTTTTTTTATTATCAGCAAACGTAATTGGCACAATGGGTATGCTATGATTAATAGCTAACCTAAATGCGCCATCTTTAAATTCATCTAATTCAATATGTTCCTCTGGCACACCACCTTCAGGAAAAATACAAATACTTAAACCAGATTTTAAACGTCTTTGCGCTCTTAAAAATACCGCTTGCCTACTTTTAGCAGAACTTCTATCTACCAAAATACAAGTACGCTTATAGAAAAATCCAAATAACGGAATTTTAGCTAATTCTTTTTTACCAACAAATACAAAAGGATTATTAACAGAAACCAACATAAGCATGATATCTGCCATAGACGTATGGTTGGCAATAAACATATAACTCTTATCTTTTTCTGGTTTTTGTTCGCTTTCAATGCGGTAATTAAATCCCATGCCTATTAAAATAATTTTTGCCCAAACTCTAGCTATTTTAAAAAAAAACGGATACCAGGACTCTTTTAAAATTGAAATTAAAAGAATCGGGAACATAATTAGTATTGGCAAACCCACAAGTGTATAAAACCAAATACGATATAATACCCAAAAAATGTGTTTTATAAATTTCATGAGTATCAAAAATACTATTATAAATTGATTATCTTTAAAACATAACAACTTAAAATATTGAATTATGAGTTTACTTTATTCTTTACTAATTGGCGCTATAGCTGGTTGGTTAGCTGGAAAATTAATGAAGGGTGGTGGTTTTGGAGTATTACTTAATATTGTAATTGGTATTATTGGAGGCATTGTTGGAAACTGGCTTTTTGCAACATTAGGCATTTCACTAATGAGAGGTGTTATAGGCGATATTTTAACAGGAGCTATAGGAGCATCGGCCATATTATTTATTGCAGGCTTATTTAAAAAATAATCTTTTTTCTGTTTTTTACAAAAGTGGTTCACGCCACTTTTTTTTATTGCATAACTTATCTTTAAATTTGCAGCTTATAAAAAATTTATGGCACGCATACTTACAGGCATACAAAGTACAGGAACACCACATTTAGGAAATATTTTAGGCGCTATTTTACCCGCCATTAAAATGGCTGAAAACCCAGAAAACGATTCCTTTTTATTTATTGCCAATCTACATACATTAACTCAAATTAAAGATGCTAATGTACTAAGAGAGAATACTTACTCTACAGCTGCTACATGGCTAGCTTTTGGCTTAGATATTGAAAAAACAGTGTTTTACAGACAAAGTGATATTCCGCAAGTAACTGAGTTGTCTTGGTATTTAAGTTGCTTTTTTCCTTACCAGCGTTTAACATTAGCACATAGTTTTAAAGACAAAGCCGATAGGTTAGAAGATGTGAACTCGGGGTTATTTACGTACCCCATGCTTATGGCTGCCGATATTTTATTATATGATGCCGAAATTATCCCTGTTGGAAAAGACCAACTACAACATATAGAAATGACGCGAGATGTCGCGTCTCGTTTTCATGCTAAAGTAGGCGACACTTTTGTAATGCCAGAAGGAAAAATACAGGAAAACACGATGCTTATTCCTGGTACCGATGGTGAAAAAATGAGTAAAAGTAGAGATAATACTATCAATATATTTTTAGCCGATAAAAAATTGCGCAAGCAAATTATGTCTATTCAAACGGATAGTACACCGCTTGAAGAACCTAAAGATTGGAGTACTTGCAACTGTTTCGCTATTTATAGTTTATTAGCTTCGGAAGCTGAAATAGCAACTATGAAAGCTAATTACGAAAACGGTAATTACGGTTACGGACATGCAAAACAGGCTTTATTTGAATTAATAGTTGAAAAGTTTTCAGAACAACGTGAACGATATAACTATTACATGAATAACCTCAACGAAATTGATGCTGCATTGGCTGTTGGTGCAGAAAAAGCAAAATTGATTGCCAATGGGGTTTTAAATAGAGTTAGAGAGAAGGTTGGTTATTAACAAATTACTGCCTTCACAGGAATAACAGATTAAATAACCTCAAACAACTTTCCAGGTAACGGTCTAATAACACCTTTCAATTCCATAGTTAATAAAATACTGGCCACTTTAAAAATAGGAAGATTACAACTAATAGCTATATGATCTAGTTGTTGCTTATTTTTATCTTTTAAATAATTATAAATTATTTTTTCAGTCGAATCTAATTCTACAAACAATTGTTTTTGAATAACAGGTTTTTTGTCTTCTTCTAATTGCCAGTTCAAAATATAAGGTACATCTAGTGGTGTACTAAGCATGTGTGCTTTTTGCTGTTTAATTAAATTATTACAACCTACACTTTGGCTATCTGTTGTGCGTCCTGGAACAGCAAACACATCCCGATTATACGAACTGGCAATATCTGCAGTAACTAAACTTCCTCCTTTTTCGGCAGATTCTATAACAATAGTTGCTTCACTTAAGCCAGCAATAACTCTATTTCGTTTTAAAAAATTATTTCTATCAAAATGATCACTACTCCAAAAATCGGTAAAAAACCCACCATTTTTTTCAACTTCACCCATATATTTTTTATGCACTTTTGGATAGATTTGATTTAACCCATGCGCTAAACAACCTACGGTTTGTAAATTGTGTTTTAAAGCTGATTTATGAGCGGTAATATCTGTTCCGTAAGCAAACCCAGAAACTATAACAGGATTATAAATAGCTAATTGTTCAATTAAATCCTCACAAAACACAATACCACTGGTTGTAATTTTTCTAGCTCCAACAATGCTAATAATTCGCTGTTTTTTCAAATTAATCTGACCTGTTTCAAATAACAAAATAGGTCCGTCAATACAATGTTTAAGTTTTTCAGGATAATTTTTATCTTCAAAATAAGATACTTTAATCTGATTACGATTTATAAATTCAATTTCACTCTCAGCTTCTTTTAAATGTATTACTTCAAACAAATGACCCAAAATAGTAGTGCCAATACCATCAATTTTAAGAAGATTCTGCTTTTTTTCTTTTAAAATAGCTTCAGCAGAACCACAATGTGAAATTAATTTTTTGGCCGTTATATCACCTATATTCGGAACATGTTGTAAAGCTAAAGTATAAAGTAAATCATTTTCTGTCATGCTATTCATTTGATTTTGAATCTACAATAAAAGAGTTATTAATCATTAATTGAGACTTTAAATTTATATATTCGCTTCAAATCTAAGTAAATTCTTTCAACTGTTTGGTAAATTGTAGAAAGAGAATCTACTAGTTGTTAATAAATACTTCGACTTAAATTTTATCAGCAGACATAATTTTTTAACTTTGTTTTTATGCAATTAGAAACCTACATCAGCGACTTATTATATAGATATGAGTGTGTGACCATTCCTGAGTTTGGCACCTTTTTAACACAACCTGTTTCTGCCACTGTAAATAACACTACAAACGTTTTTTATCCTCCTAAAAAAGTAGTGTCTTTTAATGAGCAAATTCAAAAAAACGATGGGTTATTAGTAAATTATATTGCAGATGTAGAAAAGATTCCTTTTGAAATTGCAAATGAAAAAATTGCAAAACGTGTTACCATATTAAAAGATTTTTTAACTCAAGGCGAAACACTTACTTTTAAAAATATAGGGGAGATTGTATTTAATAGTGAAGGCAAAATTTTATTTGAACCTTCATATCATTTAAATTATCTAACGGATGCTTTTGGTCTATCTCAATTTGTATCACCCTCAATTACAAGGGAAACTTACAAAGAAGAAGTTGAAGCTATTGAAAAAGTAATTCCAATTACTATTACGCCTGAAAAACGCAAATCGAGACCTTATTTTAAATACGCAGCAGTTGCTTTAATTGCTTTAACTTTAGGTGGCTTTGCTGCTTCTAAATATTATGTAAATCAAATTGAAGCGCATAACCAATTAGCACAAGAAGAAGCCGAACAAAAGCTAGATAATAAAATACAACAAGCAACTTTTAATTTAAACCCGTTTCCCGCGATTACTTTAAAAGTAACGAAACAAGCAGGGAGTTTTCATATTGTAGCCGGAGCTTTTAGAATTGAAGAAAACTGTGATAAAAAAATTGATCAACTTAAAGCTGATGGTTTTAAAGCTAGAAAAATTGGCGTTAATAAATATGGTTTACACCAAGTTGTTTATGCAAGTTATGAAAACAGACTTGAAGCTTTAAAAGCGCTTAGAAACATTAAAAAAAACCATAATAAAGACGCTTGGCTACTTGTAGATTCTGATACAAAAATTATAAATACGTTAAGCAAAGTAAATGCTTCTAACGAAAAATCATTACAAACAGCTGAAACAAAAGAGAGTACTGACCTTGCTAACCAACAACCACTAAGTAATTCTCCAGAAACAGCTGATAATTTTGAACTAAAAGAAAACCCAAACGTTATAAAAATAATCCATAATGTTAAAACTGTTGAAAGTGGCTATTATTTAATGTTAGGAGCTTATAACAATTCGGCAAAAAGAGATGCTTTTTTAAGTGAACTAACATCTGCAGAATTATCTAATATATCGTTTTTCTTCGATACCAAAAACGCCATGTATTTTGTATATTACAAAGAAAAATTCAACGATTTAGAATCTGCTAATAAATCATTACAATCAAAAGGAAATCTATCATATACAGGGAAGATGGCTGTAGTTAAAGTAGAAAATTAATCTAAATTTCTACATGTAATTATATTTTAGCTTGAACCTTCAATATCCTAAAAACCTTTTTTACCTTTGCATCATCATTTAAAAAGCTGAGATGCAAGCAAAAACACCCGAACAATCTAAAACAACACTTACCGATATGGTTTTACCTGGTGAAACCAATCCTTTAAATAACCTTTTTGGTGGTGAACTTTTAGCACGCATGGATCGTGCTGCTAGTATTGCAGCAAGACGTCATAGCCGTCGTATTGTTGTAACGGCTTCTGTTAACCATGTTGCTTTTAACAGAGCAGTTCCTTTAGGAAGTGTTGTTACTGTTGAAGCAAAGGTGTCTAGAGCTTTTAAAACCTCTATAGAAGTGTTTATTGATGTTTGGATAGAAGACCGAGAGTCTGGTAACAAAACTAAAGCCAATGAAGGTATTTACACCTTTGTAGCTGTTGATGAAACAGGGCGACCTATTGCTGTACCTGAAGTTATTCCTGAAACCGATTTAGAAAAAGAACGTTTCGATGCCGCTTTGCGTCGTAAACAATTAAGCTTATTACTTGCTGGAAAAATAAAACCTAATGAAGCCACAGAATTAAAAGCTTTATTTGACTAGTTAAACCTTTATAAATT
Organism: Flavobacteriaceae bacterium HL-DH10; assembly: GCA_031826515.1. Lineage (NCBI taxonomy): Bacteria > Pseudomonadati > Bacteroidota > Flavobacteriia > Flavobacteriales > Flavobacteriaceae > Thalassobellus > Thalassobellus suaedae. Next base: position 1,526,525 of record CP134536.1, read on the forward strand.
ACATTTTATAAATCCAATTCGCCGGATTTTGAGTTGAACTCTCTTTAAAAATACTAAAACTTAGTATGGTTTCACCATTAGAAGAATTTGTAAACACTTCTCCTATTTCTTGATTGGTTGTCACTTTATCTCCCTTTTTTACATATACTTTTCCTAAATTTTTATATGCAGTAAAGTAGTTTCCGTGTTGCACCATCACTACTGTATTGGCATTTTTAATAGCGATTACAGCAGTAACTTCACCATTAAAAACAACATGAACTTTAGCACTTTTTTCTGTTGCTATTCTAACACCATTACTTTTAATGGTAAGAGATTTATTTAAAGGATGCGGTTGTGTTCCATAACGTAACTTTACCAAACCTTTATCAACTGGCCAACCCAGTTTTCCTTTATTAGACTCAAAATTTTTAGCTAAAGCTTTTCCCGCAGGAGTTAACGCAAAAGTTGTTGAGCTAGAAGATTTACCTGCCTTTTTATTCGACTTTGCAATTTCCGCTCTAATAATATCATTAATTTGTTTGTCTATTCTATCAGCCTCACGCTGTTTCTTCCTTATTTCAGACGTGTATTTACTCAAATTACTTTTAATAGACTGCATGATAGTTTGGTGCTGCTTACGCTCTTGTTCTAATGATTTTTGAACCACTCTATTTTCTGCTATCAATTGCTTTTTAGCTTCTTGCTGCTTTTGTAAATCAATATTTGTCTTTTGTAATTCTTGTGTTTTAGTCTTTATCGTTTCGCCTTGTTCTCTTTGATGGTCTGAATATTGTTTAATGTATTGTAAGCGCTTATAAGCTTGTTTAAAATTATCTGAAGACAACAAAAACATAATTCTACTTTGTTCATTCTTACTTTTATAAGACTTTACAATCATAGCTGCATAATCATCCTTAAGCTCTTTTAACTCATCTCTAAGACTTGTTATTTTCTTTTGATTATTATTAATTTCTCGCGTTAATAAATTAGCCTGTTGGTTGGTAACTTTAATTAAATTACTTAACACATTTATCTTATAATTAAAGTCTTCAATTAATGATAATTGTGATTTTTGTTTTGATTTATTTTCTAAACGTAATTCATTTATTTTCTGAATTTCTCTACGTAATTCTTGTCGGCGTGTTTCTAATGCTTTCTGTTTATTGTTTTGAGCAAAACCTATTGTACTACAAATTAAAAAGAGTACTAGAAAAAATATCTTATATGTTAGTTTATATCCCTTCATTAAAGAGTAATGGCTTTAAACCCTGACGGTATTTTAAACGGAAATCGTAAGTCTTCATTTAAAGACACCGATTTAAATTCTAAATCAATTGTCATTTCTTCATTCGTCTCAACAGCTATTATTTTTAAACGTTCTGGAAACATTTGCTTTTCTACTTCTTGGTATGACAAATAATCAATTTGTAAATGCCTGTGTTCTTTTGGTTGAGATATTTGTTGAGACTTTACTTTGAAATATGAAGGGTCTAGCAATAAAAAAAGCTCAAACAATTCTCGTTGTTTTTTAGGCTGAAGCACATAAACACCATCATCAACAGACGCTTTATAAGACGCTTTTTCTAAATTAAACAACGATTCACCCAACAATAAATTTTGAACCTTTTGAAAGTCTAATTCTGTTCCTAATAATTTGCTTAAATATGCAAAATCGCCTTCAAAATAAGTATTATCTAACTTATTATAAAAACTCATTTTTTCAGGGGTAATTAATGCTTTTACTATTGAAAAGGTGGCGCTCATCCATAGTTTTTCGTCCTTTTTAACTCTAAAACTAACCGAATGTGTTTGCGTATTTCCACCTTGAGTATAGGTTATTTTAAGTTTAGATTGAAGGGTTTTAAAATCGGGGCTTTGTTTCGCATTTTCTTTAATAAGCTGCTTTATAGATAAATTATAATTTGCTTGACCACCACTAACTGTTTTTGATGATTTACAGTTAAATAACAATAGTACTAACAAGCTTAAAATAATATGTAGGAATCTGTTCATTAATTAGGGGTTTGTAATTGTTTTGTTTTATCACTAAACGTTTTTGCTTTAGCAGTATTGTTTAATAGTGCATAAGCCTTACTTAATTGATTATAGAAATCGGCTTCCATTTTAGCATCTTCAATAATATAATCGATGCCTATCTCTAAAGAGGCTATAGCTTCTTTCGGCTTATTTAATTGATTTAAAGCCACGCCATTTATTAAATATAAAATAGGTTGCGATGGATACTTTTCAAGAGCCTTAGTACTTTTTTCTTCTGCCAACTTATACTGCTGTAAATCGATTTGCAATAATAGAACGTTGCGTAAAATACCTAAATTATTAGAATCTTGTTTCAATGCCAATTCAAAATACTCTAAAGCTTTTGCTTTATTATTTTTGGATAGATAGTATTGACCTAATTCTGATAATGATTTTTCATTATCATTTTCGCTAACCATTGAAGTAGCTTCAACTAAATCTGTTTCATATTGCGGATGCTCTTTTACAAAATTCACAAAATCCGATAGCACTTTTTGCTTTGCTTCGGGTTTAATTTGTGTGCTTTTAACCACTATTTTCATAGATTCGATAGCCCTATCAGCATCTTTTTCATCTAAATAAAACTTGTAAAGTGCCAAATGAACCAATTGCGATTCTGGATTCACCTTTAAAAGTTCTTTAGCCGTTTCAAAAGCTTTATCTTTTTCGTTGTTTTCGCTGTAGCGGAAAATAAGCGCTAAGTAGTTTGATTCTTTATCGGGGTTACTTTCAACACGTTCTTCTAAATTTTTTATTTGATCTTTTTTTCTACCCGTTGCCGCATAAATTTTATTACGCATAACATCTCGTGCAACCGAAATACCAAACGCAGCATCCAATTCGTCTAAAAGCTCTAAAGCATTATCATACTTTTTTGTTCTAACATATAAAGATGCTAAATCTTCTTTATAATCTGGATGGTATTTAACCAGTTGTTTAACTGTTTTAATGGCCTTATCATAATCATTTTGTGCGGCATAAAAGCCGTAAAGTTCATCTAAAAACCATTCATTATCAGGATCTAAACTTACTGATTTTTTTAAGGCATCTTCTGCAGCTCCAAAGTTTTTAAGCTTTGAATGATTTTTTCCTAATTCAAAATATAAAACAGGTATCGAATTATCTAATTCAATACATTTTAAAAGCGCCTCATTCGAACGGTCGTAATTCTCAATACCCTTTTGTTTTAAAGCTTCATAAAAAAGCTCTTGAAATTTATCTTCAAAATCACCTAAATCGTCATTTGGCTTTTTATTAAAATCGACTTGAGCATAATTCATCTGCGGAAATATTAACATTCCGAAGAGTAAAAAAAGTATGTAAAATCTTTGTTTCATTAATTAGGCTATGCTTTTCAATTTTATTTGGGCGTTACCTTTATACTGAATTAAATTCAGAAACAGGTCAGGCTTTCTTCTATATCATTTTATTTGTTCTCGATACATTTTGCTCTTACTTCACAAAACACTCAAACTGACATAAAAAAGGATGCCGCATCAAATGTTATGCATTCACGATTTCATTAATTTAATAATGAAAAATCCCTAACGCTACTATATAGTTCCCAAATAGTGTTCCAAACTCTAATTGATACTATTCTTTATTCCAAAACAGAATAATCGCCAATACTTATTGATGTAAAGTTGCCATTATATTTTACATGATTACCAATCATAGCATTATCTAAATTAGCATTTTTGATGTTTGTATTAGTCTGAATTAAACTATTTTTAACAGTTGAATTCTCAATAACAGTATTATTTCCAATAGACACAAAAGGACCTATTGTACTATTTTTAAGCACCACATTTTCGCCAATAAAACAAGGCTCTATGATTTTAGAATCATTTAATTGAGCAGAAGATGCTACCAATTGCTCTTCGCCATCTGCCTTTAAAAATCCTAACATGCGTTGATTCGTTTCAATGGTTATGGCTTTATTACCACAATCCATCCATTCATCAACGGTTCCTGTTTTAAATACTTTTCCTTCTGCCATCATACGTTTTATACCATCATTAATTTGGTATTCACCGCCATTCATAATATTTTCATCAAGAATTTCCTGTAGTTTCCCTTTTAAAACACCCACGTCTTTAAAGTAATAAATACCAATAACCGCTTGATCACTAACAAATGTTTCTGGTTTTTCTACAAGTTCTATAATCTCTTTATCATCATTTAGTTTTACAACACCATAGGCTTCTGGGTTATCAACTTGTTTTGTCCAAATAACACTATCGGCTGTAGGATCTAAATCAAACTCGGCACGAATTAATGTATCTGCATAAGCAATAACTGCAGGCCCCGATAAAGATGGCTTAGCGCACATAATAGCGTGTCCTGTACCTAAAGGCTTATCTTGGCGATAAATAGAAGCTTTAGCTCCTAAACTTGTTGCTAAGGCTTCTAAACTAGAAACCACTTCGTCACCAAACCATGCAGGGTCTCCTAATACGAAAGCGATTTCTTCAATAGGTTGCTTTAATACTTTGGCTATATCTTTTACCAAACGATGCACAATAGGTTGTCCCGCAACTGGTATTAATGGTTTTGGCACAGTTAAACTATGTGGGCGTAAACGAGAACCTCGTCCTGCCATTGGTACTATTATTTTCATACTTAATATTTTGTCATTCCCTCGAAGGAGGAAATCTTTTAAGTTAAACTTATAATTTGTTTTTAGTTGTGTCGGTAAAAACACCCTTAAAGTCCCCTCAAGGGGACAATTTGTTTTCCCTTATGGGGAATTAAAGGGGCTATTATTTTACGCCTGTACTCCCAAAACCACCTTCTCCCCTATCTGTTTCAGATAGTTCATCAACATCAATCCATTCGGCACGTTCATGTTTTGCAATAACTAATTGAGCAATACGCTCACCATTTTCTATGATAAAATCTTCATTAGACAAGTTTACTAATATCACTCCTATTTCACCTCTATAATCGGCATCAACCGTTCCTGGAGCATTTAAAACTGTAATGCCTTTTTTTGCTGCTAATCCACTTCGTGGACGAACTTGCGCTTCAATACCCACAGGTAACTCTATAAATAAACCTGTTTTTACAATGACTCTTTCTAATGGTTTTAATGTAATAGCTTCAGAAATATTAGCTCTTAAATCCATGCCTGCCGACGCTAAAGTTTCGTAATGTGGTAATGCGTGATTGGATTTGTTTATGATTTTTATATTCATCTATTTATATCAATTGTTTTTTATCGGTCATATGTAACATTCATTTTAATCATTATACTGTGTATCTAAATTTTAGTTATGAAAGTTTCATTCTATAATTTATAAGATGCTTCGACTGCGCACAGCATGATACTTTATCTTTTTAACAATTGTTTTAATTCTCTTTTTTCTAATATGAAAACTAAGCCCAAAAATACTAAAACTAAGCCTGTATTTAAATAATAGTTCGCATTAGTATTTAGTGCTATTATAGATAAACCAATAGCTAGTGCTAAGTAACTTAATATACTTTTAAGATGATAAGGCACCGCATAATACTTTTGTCCAAAATAGTACGACATTATCATCATTGTACCGTAAGCTATTAGAGTTGCCCAAGCTGATGCAATAAAGCCTATCTTTTCTATCATTACCAAATTAAAAACAATAGTAATTATTGCTCCAACTAACGACAAATACATACCATAGCGTGTTTTATCTGTTAACTTATACCAAATAGCTAAATTAAAATAGATACCTAAACATAAATTAGCTAATAATACTATCGGTACAATTTTAATAGCAATCCAATAGCTTTCATCTCTAACAATAAGAGATTTAAAAATGTCTAAATATGCTATTATAAATACTAACATACCACTTCCAAAAATAACAAAGTACTTCATTATGCGCGCATATGTTTCCTTAGCATTCTTTTCTTTAGCATGGTTAAAAAAGAAAGGTTCTGCCCCAAGCCTAAAAGCTTGTATAAAAATGGTCATAAAAACTGCTATTTTATAACATCCACTGTAAGCTCCATTTATGTCTTTTCCCAGTACATCAGGTAGTAACCATTTATCAAAATTCTCGTTTATTACATACGCTAAACCTGCTACCATAATTGGCAGTCCATAATTTAATAACTGTTTAAAAATGACTTTACTAAACTGTAATTTTATTTTGAAAAAATATGGTAATAATAGTAAAAATGTAACTATACTAGCAGCTAAATTAGAAATGAAAATATATTTAACTAAATCGTTACTATCGTAATTTGAGTAGTTTATTCCAAATTTTGGGATTGCCCAAAGAAAAAAGAAATTTAATATAACATAAATAAGGATGTTACTTAATTTAATAGCTGTAAACATAATAGGTCTACCTGTTGCTCTTAAATATGCAAAAGGAATAACAACTACAGTATCTAAAACTAAAACGCCTATTAATAAGTTAAAATAACTCTGGTTTAAGTTTACTAAATGAGCAAGCTCCTCATTAAATAAAAAAACTGCTATTAGAAATAAAATAGCTGTAACTGTTAAACTTATTAATGCTGTAGAAAACACTTTATTTTTCTCCTCGCTTTTACTGAAAAATCTAAAGAATGCCGTTTCCATTCCATAAGTAAGAAGTACATTAAAGAATGCAGCATAAACATAAAAAGTTGTATTATCTGAATAACTTTTAGTTTCTAGCTGCCCTGTATGTAATGGCACTAAAACAAAATTCATTAGTCTCGGCAAAACAGTTGCCAAACCATATATAATAGTGTCCTTAAAGAACTTCTTAATTGTACTCAATGATTGGTTATTTATCTTGCTAAAAATACGTTTTTAGCAAACGCAAACCAAAGATAAGTTATTGCTTATTAGATGATGTGTTAACGCAAGGGCTTAGTCTCTTTTTTTGAAATAGTCTCAATTTTAAAGTACTTTATTTTATTTGCATGCTGATAACTAACAACACACTCTGTGTTTTTTAAATCAAATGGGAGTTTTTTCGGGAGTTTCGGAACCTTATTACCATATTCAGCTAAACGGTCACTACTCATTATAATATCATGCTTTTGATTTGCTTCTGTTATAAAACGACCAATAAAAAGTGTGCCGTTTCTAGACTCCAGTTTTGTTTGTTTTCCTTTAAAATAAACACTATCAAGTTTGATGTTATTTACATTTGATATCACTGGAATAAATATATTAAAACCAGAACCCTCGCCTTCTACTACTGATATCCATTCTTGGTAATAAACATCTCCAAATGTAACAGGAGCTGTGTTTTGAATTTTTTGAGTGCTTACACACTGTGAAAAAGTCAGTATAATAAAAACCATTAGTAATAATGATACTATATTTTTAAATGCTTTCATTTTTTATATTTGAATATTATGAAAATACTATCTCAAAATTAATGCCATGAAAAAGCCTCACTAAAAAGTGAGGCTTGATATTATAATGGATTCCTGCCTCCGCAGGAATGGCAAAATCTAATTGTTTAAAGCTTCCGCTCCACCAACAATTTCTAAGATTTCGTTAGTAATAGCTGCCTGACGTGCTTTATTATAAGTTAATTTAAGCTGATCTCTTAATTCTGTTGCATTATCTGTTGCTTTATGCATTGCTGTCATACGTGCACCATGTTCACTTGCAAAAGAATCTCTAATACCTTTATACAACTGCGTTTTTAACGACTTAGGAATTAATTGCTCTACGATTTCTATTTTTGATGGCTCAAAAATATAATCAGCATTATTATTTGCCTCACCTTCAATAGAAACAATTGGTAAAAACTGCTCAGTCATTACTTCTTGAGTTGCTGCATTTTTAAATTTATTATAAACGATTTCTATTTTATCGAACTCGCCAGCAACAAATTTAGCCATTAACTCTTCAGCAATTTCAGCGACATTATTAAAAGTTAAATCATCAAAAATGTCACTTTTATTAGCTATAACAATGTTTTGTTTAGAAAAAGCATCATTAGATTTTTTTCCAATTGCGACAACAGACACATTTTTTCCAGCATACACATTACTAATTAAGTGTTGTGTTTGCTTAATAATGTTAGAATTAAAAGCGCCACACAAACCTCTATTAGAAGTAATAGGCACAATTAAAACATTTTTAACTTCACGTTGTACAGAAAATTTACTTCCAGAATCCTCATCTAAAGTCGCACTTAAACTTTGTAAAAGCTCAGTTAACTTATTTGCATAAGGACGCATTGCTGTAATAGCGTCTTGTGCTTTCTTTAACTTTGCAGCCGATACCATTTTCATGGCACTGGTAATCTGCATGGTTGAAGATACCGATGATATTCTGTTACGTATTTCTTTTAGATTAGCCATAATCTCTTTTTGTCATTCCGAAATTAATACGGAATCTATTTTAATTGAACTTCAAAACATGAGATTCCTGCTTGCGCAGGAATGACAATTATGCTCTATATTTTCCTGATAAATCTTTTGCTACAGCTGTTAATGTATCTGTAACTTCATCAGTTAATTTACCTGCTTTTAATGTTGCTAAAACATCTGCATGTTTTGCTTTTAAGAACTCTAAGTACTCACCTTCAAATTCCTTTACTTTCTCTACAGGAACATCTCTTAATAAGTTTTTAGATCCTGCATAAATAATAGCAACCTGATCTTCAACTTTAAACGGATCGTTTTGAGCTTGTTTTAAAATTTCAACATTACGTTTTCCTTTTTCAATTACATTTAAAGTAACCGCATCTAAATCAGATCCAAACTTAGCAAACGCTTCTAATTCGCGATATTGAGCTTGATCTAATTTTAAAGTACCTGATACTTTTTTCATGGATTTAATTTGTGCATTACCACCAACACGAGATACCGAAATACCTACGTTAATTGCTGGACGTACACCAGAGTTAAATAAATCTCCATCTAAGAAGATTTGTCCATCTGTAATAGAAATTACGTTTGTTGGAATATATGCAGAAACGTCTCCCGCTTGTGTTTCAATAATTGGTAATGCTGTTAATGAACCACCACCTTTTACCATTGGTTTTAAAGAGTCTGGAAGGTCGTTCATATCTTTAGCAATATCATCATCATTGATAACTTTAGCAGAACGCTCTAATAAACGAGAGTGTAAATAGAATACATCTCCAGGATACGCTTCACGTCCTGGTGGACGACGTAATAATAAAGATACCTCACGATAAGCAACTGCTTGTTTAGATAAATCATCATAAACAATTAAAGCTGGACGACCAGTATCTCTAAAATACTCACCAATTGCAGCACCTGCAAAAGGAGCATATACTTGCATTGGAGCTGGATCAGATGCATTTGCAGCCACAATAGTAGTATAAGCTAAAGCGCCTTTTTCTTCTAATGTTTTAGCAATTAAAGCTACTGTTGATGCTTTTTGACCAACGGCAACATATATACAATATACAGGCTCACCTGCATCGTAAAATTCTTTTTGATTTAAGATAGTATCAATACAAACGGCTGTTTTACCAGTTTGACGGTCACCAATAACCAACTCACGTTGACCACGACCTACAGGAATCATAGCATCAATAGACTTAATACCTGTTTGTAATGGTTCTGTTACTGGTTCACGGAAAATAACACCAGGAGCTTTACGCTCTAAAGGCATTTCGTAAGTTTCACCAGAGATTGGTCCTTTACCATCAATAGGATTCCCTAATGTATCTACAACACGTCCAACAATACCTTCTCCAACTTTAATAGAAGCGATACGATTAGTACGTTTAACAATAGAGCCTTCTTTAACACCTACTGAAGCCCCTAATAATACAATACCTACATTGTCTTCTTCAAGGTTAAGTACAATACCTTCTAAACCGCCTTCGAATTCTACTAACTCGCCATATTGCGCATTAGATAATCCATAAGCACGTACAATACCATCACCTACTGTTAAAACAGTTCCAACTTCGTCTAACGAAGCAGATGCCTCAAATCCTGCAAGTTGTTGTTTTAAGATTGCTGATACTTCAGCTGGTTTTACTTCTGCCATCTTATTTTAATTTAATGTAAATTCTCTTTTTAATTTGTTAAGCTTATTAGAAATACTCGCATTGTATTGCTTATCTCCAATTCTTAAGATGAAACCACCTAAAATACTTTCATCTACTATATTTTCAAGTTCCACAGCTTTATTAGTAAGCTCTTTTACTTTAGCAAGCACTTTAAGTTCTAAATCGCTTGTCATAGGAAAGGCTGTAGTTACTTGTGCTGTTTGTTTTCCGTTATATTCATCAAATAACACGCTATATTTTAGAGCAATGTCGTTTAGTATATTTATTCTTTTGTTTGTTATTAATACATCAAACAAACCTGTACTAATTGCATTTAATTTAGGAAAAATAGCTTCTAACGCAGATTTTTTAGTTTCTGCTTTAATAACAGCATTATTAAGCATATCGCTTAACTCTATATTTTCTGCAATAGTTTCTGCCATTAACTTCATATCGCTATTTACAACATCAGCCTTTTTTTGGTCATTTGCCAAACTTAAAACTGCTTTTGCGTAACGTATTGCTGCTCTTGTTCCTGCCATTATACTTTTAGTTTAAAGTTGCTTCACCCAACATAGACTCAACTAACTTAACTTGTTTGTCTTTGTTAGATAATTCTTCACGTACTACTTTTTCTGCTATTTCTATAGAAAGATTAGCTACTTGTGATTTTAATTCGGCAATAGCTGCTTTCTTTTCAGATTGTATACTCGCTTGTGCTTGCTCAATAAGTTTTGATGCGCTTTCACTGGCTTCAGTTTTAGCTTCCTCAATCATTTTATTTTTCATGTCACGAGCTTCTTTAAGCATTTCATCACGTTCTGCTCTAGCCTCTTTTAATAACTTTTGGTTATCTGCTTGAAGGTTTTGCATTTCTAATTTTGCATTTTCAGCAGATTCTAATGCATCTTTAATACCTTCTTCTCTTTTTTCTACAGCATCAAGAATTGGTTTCCAAGCAAACTTTTTTAATAAAAGTACTAATCCAACAAATAATAATAATTGCCAAAAGAATAATCCGAATGAAAATTGTTCAATTAATTTTTCCATTTATATAACTGTTATATTCTAATTAATTTTTAATTTAAAAAAACAGCTTTAACCAACCGTTAAAGCTGTTTTAGTTTTTTTTATGCTGCAAATAAAGCAGCAAATCCAATACCTTCAATAAGTGCTGCTGCAATAAGCATAGCAGTTTGGATTTTTCCAGAAGCTTCTGGTTGACGCGCAATTGCATCCATAGCAGATCCACCAATTTTACCGATACCTAAACCAGCACCAATAACGATTAAACCTGCACCAACAATACTTGGAATTGTCATAATATATATATTAAAAATTAAACATTCAATTTATTAATGATCATCACCATGATGCTCTTCTACAGCTGATCCAAAATACAATGCTGATAACATTGTAAAAATATATGCTTGTAAAGCTGCAACTAAAAGTTCAAGTAGTGAAAGCACAAATGCTAACCCAAATGATAATGAACTTCCTAACCAGTTTTTAAATATAAACATTAAACCAATAATACTCATTAATACAATGTGACCTGCAGTAATATTTGCATACAAACGTATTAATAAAGAAAACGGTTTAATAAATGTACCTAACAACTCAATAGGTGCTAAAATAATTTTCATTGGCCATGGCACTCCAGGCATCCAGAAAATATGACCCCAGTAATTTTTATTAGCAGTAAAGGTTGTTATTAAATAAGTTAATAATGCTAATGCTAATGTTACTGCAATATTATTTGTAACATTAATTCCTAAAGGTGTTAATCCTAATAAGTTTATAATCCAGATAAAGAAAAACACGGTTAACAAGAAACTCATGTAACGCTTATAATGTTTTTTACCAATATTTGGAATAGCTATATCATCACGTATATATAATATAATAGGTTCTAAAAGTCTACCAAAACCTTTTGGCATACTACCTGTTTTATATTTTTTAGCCATTCTTCCAAACATGAAGAACATTAATAGACCAATAATTAAAATTGTGAATACGTTTTTAGTTATAGAAAGATCTAAAGGCTTATCGTTTGTTGCATGATGATGCTCATCATGATTAATAACTCCTTCGGCATTGGTTTTATAAATTTTACCATGGTATAACTTGTAGTAATTGCCATTAGATTCGGCAACTTCTTCTCCATGATGTAATTTTGATGAAGAAAATACTTGTAAACCATTATCCCATAATATAACAGGTAGTGGAAAACCAATATGTTTATTTTCACCTTCGTCACTCACATAAGAATACAAACCAAAGTCATAAGAATCTAATAAGTGATGATTTATATATTCTTTAATTTCAGTTTTAACACTTTCATTACCCTCAACCTCAGGGGCAATTTCTTTTAAATGCATCTCTTCTTGAGCTAATGCACTAATAGAGAATAGTGTACTTAATAAAAAGAATAGCAAGCTAGCAATTTGGTTTCTTTGCATGTTAAATGAAAAATTTATCCTTAAAAATCGGTGCAAAGGTATGCTTTTATCTGAAAATCAAAAAACAAAATTTTATATTATTTATCAATAATATTTCAATTAGCTAAAATCGTCTAAATCATTAAGAAACTTAGAGAGAATAATACTTTCGGTAATAAGGCAAACGACATAAGGAATAAAAAAAGTAAAAAATTCTAATCTACTCAAATTACCATCGGAATTATATTCTGGATAAAGGAGCAGAAAAAAGAAAACAAATTTCAACATACTTGCCCCCATAAAAATAAAACCTAACTGATCTTTAAGCTTCTTTTTTAGTAAAAAAAGAACTAGAATAGCACTACAAGCCAATACTACATTAATACAATACGAGTAGATTAATTGATTCGTATCAAAAGATTGGCTAATGAGATTATTTACAAGAAGATGAATGAAAAAAGCTATCGCAGCAACACCTACTACAATTAAGCATTTAATAATACTATTTTTTAAAATCAAGGATTTAACTTATTTATCTGTTTTAATACAGCATATAAAGAAATACCAACACCTATTAAAGTACAAACAATTAAAAATGCTTTACCACCAGAACTATTATAATTAGTATCTAACCATTTTCCTAACAACACAAAAAGGTATATAGTAATACCCATTTGTATGGCTATTCCTGATAACGCTGCAATTTGTTTAAGCTGTTTTTTCGGTTTCTGTTGATCTTTGTTTTTCACCTTTGTTCATTTCTTTTACTGTGCCTTTCATAGCACATGTAACATTAAATGTTGCGCCTGGTTCTACTGCTAATTTACCAGCAACCACTTCGCCTTCAATATGTGCCGATGCTTTTAAAGTAAGTGTACCCGATAAGGATAATTTACCAGAAAACTTACCTTCAAAATAGGCATCGGTTCCTTGTAAGGTCCCTTTTATAAAACCAGCTTTACCTACTACAACTTTTCCTGATGTTTTAATATTACCTTCAATAACACCATCAATTCTAAAATCGCCTTCGCTATTAAAATCACCAACAATTTTAGTGCCTTGAGCTATAATATTTTGATTTGAACTTCCTTCAACCATTTTTTTTTTTTTTTTATTATCTGAAAACATAAAACTATCAATATTAGTTATTATCTCTATTTAAATAAGCCTCCAAATTTTTATGAATTTGAATGATTTGATAATTTGCAGATGATACTGCAAAATAAGGCTCTTTTATCTTTTTCTTATTTTCTTTTGTTAATAACTGATCGAATGTTTGTGCAATTTGTGCATTTTTTAAACCATGAACAATTACAAAGGATACCTCTGGACTATAAACATCTATAGATGATTTTAATTTATAATACTTAATACTCTTTAAAACGGTATCTAAATCTTTTTGAAAAGCCAAAAGTTGCTCCTTCTCTGGATTTTTAAATTGAAATACCACCTTGTAATTACTAACAATACTATCATTTACTTCTACAAATTCTGTACTCGCTAATTTTGGCAATACATTACTTTCTAAATCTTGTGCACGCTTACCCTCAGGAGTATTTGCATAAGTAACCGCTAAGTAATTAATTGCTTTTTTATAAGGTTCATACCCATAAAGTCGTCCCGTTGCAGTAGCTTTTAAAAGTTCTAATTTAGATACAATAGCCTCACCGTCAAACCTATTAATATAATCTTCACTTTTAGAAATAACATCTTTGTATTCCTGATTTTGATGTTGAATATATAATGCTTCATATAAGCTTTCAGGACTATTTTCGTCTTTTTCTGAAACCAATTCAGGATTCTTTAAAATAAAGGCATAACGCGATTCTGGATAATCATTTATTATTTCATTTTTTGCTATAGAAGCTTCATCGTTTTCAGCTAACAGCTCATAAATTTTGTATAAGTTATATTTAGAAGGCAATATTAATCGCTCTTCTGGATTACTACTTAATAAATCTTGAAACTTATCTTTTGCCAGTTTGTATTCTTTAAATTTCTCTTTGTAAATTAACCCTAATTGATAATAAGCATAATTACGATCTTTAGAAATACTATCTATTTCTTTTTCTTCAGAAGGAATTTTAGAAATATAAAATTGCGGATCGAATATTTCATCTTCAGTTGCCGATGCGGCAATATCATTATTTGAAACGCCTCCTCCTATTGTTATTGATTGTCCTTTACTAGACCATCTCCAGTCATCACTTAATGTTCTATCTCCCCATATTTTTACAAACTCATTTTTACCATAAGCAACGGTTGTTGGGTTATAAAAATAAAATGTTGCAGCTTGATTGGGCAATCCAGGAATACCTCTATTTACTTGACCTATAGTATTGTTTACCGTTGCTAACCCTTTGTTTCGTTCGGCAGCTTCTGCCTTTTCTTTTTCTTCTTCGGCTTTAATTTTAAGATTTTCAATAAAAGACTCAAAATAAGTCAGTCGCTCTGCTTCAGACAAATTAACCAAATTTAAAATACTATCGTTTACCTTGGCAATAGCCTCATAGTAAATAACATCTTCTAAATTATCCCGCTTCTTTTTTATAACTCGGTATGGTTTTGAATTAAGAACCAAATTAGTTAGAGTACTATCATAATATTGACCAGCAATACTATAAATAGATTTATCAAAATTCATATCGCCAAGAGTTTCGTAATTTCTAGCTTTAAGCTGCTTGTCTCTAGAATCTGTTCGCAACGATTTATTATAATATACAACCGCCAAAGAATCTGATTGGTTGGTTAAATGATACTCACCTATTTGATGATAAATTTTATCTAAAAACGGACGGTTTTCTCTGTTTTCTTCTAATTCTTCAAGTAACTCTACAAGCTCTAATTTATTACCGTTTTCGTAATCGAAATTTTTAATTTTTTCTAAATACGCACAAATCATGTAGATTCTTGGCGTTTTTCTATTTAGCTCAATAACACTTTCAAAAGCGATATTTGCACTATCCTTTTTTCCTAACTGATTATATAATTGCCCCTGAATAAAGCGATAACGACCACGCTCATCATTACTTTTCGTGGCATTTGATGCTATTTCTAATTGTGTAATTGCACTATCTACAGACTTGGTGTTTAAATAAGCCTGAGCTAACATAGACGTTGCGTCTGCTAAATCTTGATTTTCCAGTTCCTCTTGAAACAATAAGCGCTTTAAATTTTTAATAGCCAACTCATCATTATCTAACCGAATATTGGTTTTTTCACGCCAAATTTTAGCTTGATTTATCTTATCACTAGCAGGATACTTATATAAAATGTAATTAAAAGCTTCTAAAGCTGGAACAAAACGCTGATCGAAATATCTCGATTTTCCTAAAAGTAAATACGCTTCATCAATTTGCGGGTTTTTCTCTTTCCCGTCTATATTCATACTATGCTTCTGAATCGTTTTTACTGCCTTTTCTTCAGCTTTAGTGAAATTTTCGTTTTTAGATTGACCAGGAAGTATAACCTCATCAACTATTTGCATACGCTCTATAGGTAATACATCCCAATAGTTGTCAAAATAGCTGTCGTTAAGCGTATTTCTACCTTCCTCTAATGCATTATAGCCGTTATAAAGGGTATTAAATTCTGCCGTAACAGCATGAAAATTTCGGTTAATAAATTTATCCTTTTTTCTAGAACAACTTACTAACAGAAATATAGAACATACAATAAAAAATAAGGCTTTAATAGGTGTTTTCAATGCTGGTATTTTTTAGTCTAAATAATAACTATAAACTCTTGCTATTATTATATATAGACGTAAAAATAAGCATCTTTTTTAATTAACCTATAAAATAAAGTTTCTTTTAAAAAACTGTTAACTTGCAAAATGCGCTTCTAACTCCTTTAAAGTCACTTCACTTGTTTCTAAGTCTTTTACAATTTCGCCTTTTTCAAGCACCACAATACGTTCGCAAACATCTGTAACATGCATTAAATCGTGGCTAGAAATTAAAACCGTTACACCTTGTTTTTGAGCCAAATCTCTAATAATCACTTTTAAACGAATTTGAGTTGTTGGATCTAAATTCGCAAAAGGCTCATCTAAAACAATAACCTCAGGATTACCTATTAAAGTCGCTACAATGCCCACTTTCTTTTGGTTTCCTTTACTCAAATCTCGTAAATATTTTTTTTGCCCTAAAATTTCATCGTGAAAAAAATCTTGAAATTGTGCTAATAAGGTATCAACATCGGCTTTATTTTGGTTGCGTAAATCTCCTATGAAATAAAAATACTCTTCGGCAGTTAAATAACCAATTAAAAAGCTTTCATCAATAAAAGCAGAAGTAAACGGTTTCCAGTTTTCACTTTTATTTACTTGTATATCATTACTTTTTATAAAACCTGTTGTAGGCTGAATTAAATCAAGCAACAAACTAAAATAAGTTGTTTTTCCTGCACCATTATTGCCAACTAAACCAAAACTTTGCCCTTTAGGAATTTCTAATGATTCTATATTAAGAACTAGGTTTCCGTTATATTTTTTTGATAAGTTATATGTGGTTATCATGATTACATTTTTTAATTATTTTGATTGAATGCATCAATCATTTTATATTTTGATTTTAAATACTTTGTGGTAATATTTTTCATTAATTTTTGATGAAACACAATGCCAATAACACCTAGAACTGTTAATACTAAGCAGGCAATTTCGAAACTAATTAAAAAATAAAACAATGCAAATAATCCCATTGGTATGATTAACAAAGGAATCCCTATTAACCACTGTACAGCACCAGTACCCTGATAATTAAATGCAGCTTTTTGACTTAAATCAATCTTTTTTCTATTAAAAGAACCACCATACAACATGACATGCGAATTAACACCTATGTTATAAATAGCTGCCGCAAAATGTGCTAATAAAATTTTCCATCCAAAATAAACGTATGGAATTCCGAGTACAAATAAAATAACAACACTTAGTGCCATTAATGTGAATTTTGATTTTAAATATTGTTCATATTTAATATTCTGACTCATAAGTAACTTATAATAACCGCTATCCCATGCAGGAATAAACTGCCCAAAATTTATTAGAAAAATACCTGTTGAAAAAACACCTATAAAAACAAAAAACCATGGCATATTTTGATAAGTGGGTTGCGGATAAAAGAACAAACCATACAACAAGCCTATGGCTAACATAAAAACAGAAGACTTGGTGCGTTTATTACGCCAAATTAATTTTAAATCTAATTGCATAAAGGGCGCAATCTCTCCAAAGTTTTTTGTCCAATCTAAGTTTGATGCATTAACTGCTTTTATTTTAGTTTTTAATCCACTATCTAAAAAAAGTTTTTGTTTTAAAATCTTAAAGTTATAAGCATAAAGCAATATCAATATTAAAGTTGGTACTAATATAAATACAGGATTTTCACAAATTGAAATAATCCCTTTTGAAAGCGCATCAGAAATATTTATAATTTCAAAATAATTTAAACTATAAAGCCCTCCTACTAGAAGTATAATTGGTAAAAATGATAATTCGGTTTCCACAGATTTACTTTCAATAATAAAATTAAGAAAGTTATTAATTAGGATTAAAATTATAATAGTCACTAACCAAACCAAAACGGTTATAACATCATAACCACTATAAATAAGCTTGATACAAAAAGGAACAACTGCAAATAAAGGCAAGAAATTAATAAATGACAATACCGATTTCCCCAGCACATAATTAACAATAGATTTCCGTCTTACAGGAAGTATGAGCAAGGGCTTAACACTCATAACTGGAAGTTTTTGGAAAAAAAAACGAATTATCAAATCTCCTAAAACCCAAAAGAATATGAAACTGCTAAAAGCGACAAGTGGATCTAAATTAGGATAAACTTCTTTTAAAATTTTATCCATAAAAAACCCTATGAATAAAAACATGACCATAAAATAAAGCGCAAAAAAGCCCATCAATATTTTTATACCTAAACTTTTTCCAAAGCTAGCAGACCTAAAAAAAGCTTTCCACTCTAGTCTTAAAAATTGCTTTACCATAATGCTCGTTAATTATACTTTTTTGAGTAATTGTTTGTATTTTCATGCTCCTAAATTAACCAAACATCATAGCTTTTTGAGTAACACCTAATATTTTTTAGATAATTTTATTCTTAAATCAGTATTCTATAAAGCTACCATTAGCACACATACTAGTATAGGTTTTTTGAATTTGCTGATTTAATTTAGTTAAATATCTAATTCTATGAGTTAGTAAGTTTTTTAGTTTAATTGTTACATACAAAATTTAATTTTACAAATCTACTTCACTATTTTTGTAAAAATTTTTCACATGTCATCATTTTACAAACTATCAATTAAAGATATTAAAAGAGAAACTAATCAAGCTATTAGTATTACGTTTAATCTTCCAGAAAACTTAAAAGACACTTTTGCCTTTAAAGCAGGTCAATACATTACTTTAAAAACAAATATTGATGGTCATGAAGTGAGACGTGATTATTCTTTATGCTCGTCGCCAAAAAGTGGCGATTTAAAAGTAGCTGTAAAAGAAGTAGCTGAAGGCACTTTTTCATCTTACGCCAATAAAACATTAAAAGTTGGTGATATTTTAGAAGTAGCACCGCCAAAAGGTCGTTTTATTTTTACACCTAACGATTCTAAAACTAAAAATATAGCAGCATTTACTGCTGGTAGTGGCATTACACCCGTTTTAAGTATTATAAAATGTGCTTTAGAAGAAGAAGTTCATAGCAAAGTTATTTTAGTTTACGGCAATAAAACAACTGAAGATACGATGTTTTTAAATGAACTTTTAGAACTTCAGCATCAATACAAAGATAGATTCTCTGTTCAATTTGTATTTAGCCAACAAGATGAGGACAATGCTATTTTTGGTCGTATTGAAAAAAGCACTGTTAATTATGTCGTAAAAAATGAATATAAACATATTGAAGTTGATGCTTTTTACCTTTGTGGACCAGAAGCCATGATACATACTGTAAAAAATGTATTAACAGATCATGGTATTGACGAAGAACGTATTCATTTTGAGCTTTTTAAAGCCGCCAAACCAGCTGAAGTTGAAGAAAAAACGGTTGCAACAGGTAATACCCAAATCACCATTACTGTTGATGATGAAACTACAACTTTTGAAATGGCACAAAAGCAAACCATACTTGAAGCTGCCTTAGATGAAGATATTGATGCGCCTTATTCTTGTCAAGGTGGTATTTGCAGTAGTTGTTTAGCGCGTATAAAAGAAGGTGAAGCTACGATGCGTCAAAATAATATTTTAACCGAAAATGAAGTTGCCGAAGGTTTGATTCTTACTTGTCAAGCACATCCAACCACACCAACTATTACTGTTGATTTTGATGATGTTTAAATGTTGTTTCTGTTAAAACAGGAATCTCTTAAATTGAAATAGATTATTAAAATGGATTCCTGCCTGAGCAGGAATGACAAGTCAATTCTATAATATGTCTTTAATCTTATCTACAATGCTTTTAGGAGATATACTTCTAGAAGCTTCTCTATAATTTTCTGGATATTTATTACCGTAAACTGAAGTTGGAATTTTTGGAAACTGATTTCTATCTGCCAATAACGCATACTCATCTGGTTGATTAAAAGGCGCAAATCCCGCATACGGATGCGTTACACCCCAAATAGTAATTGTTTTTATGCCTAACATAGCAGCCATATGGGCGTTTCCAGAATCCATAGAGAGCATCACATCTAAATTAGAAATAACATCTAATTCTTCATCTATTGAAAGCTTTCCTGCAATATTAATGACATTATTAAAATCGTTTTCAAAATTATTTAAAATATCTATTTCCTTTTGTCCGCCACCAAATAAAATAATTTTATAGTCTTTTGAAAGTGATGCTATAACGTCACGCATTAAATCTACTGGATACATTTTTCCTTCATGAGCAGCAAAGGGTGCTATCCCAATCATTTTTTTTGAATCTGATCCTAATAGCGTTTGAAGTTTTTTTGATAAGTCTGATTTATTAGGAAAAACAGGATTTGATAAATCTACAGGAAATCCTAAAACCTTAAAAACATCAGCATATCGCTCGTGAGTGGTTTTAAGTTGCTTAAATATACTTCCAGATACTAATGCCTTTTTTTCTTTTCTACCTTTATCTATTGAAACAAGTCGTTTACTATTTATAAGTTTTCTTAAAATTTGACTCCTTAATACATTATGTAAATCTGCAATCGCATAAAATTCATTTGCTTTATTTAACTCTCTAGCAAGTTTATAAAGTCCAAAAGTACCTTTGTGTTTTCCTTTAACATCTGCAGAAAAAACAGTAGCGTTTGGTAAATCTCTAAAAAAAGGAACAAAAAAAGCACGTGTTAAAACAGTGATTTTTATATCTGGATATTTTTGGCATAACCCATTTAAAACAGGTACTGTCATGGCGACATCACCCATTGCTGAAAGCCGAATAACTAAGATGTTTTTTTTTGGTTTCGACATCAATTTTTTACTGTAAATATAACAGTCTTAGCCAAAATAAAATTCAGTTTTTAACTGATTAATTATTTTTGCTCTCTTAGAACAGGATTAAGCTCGTCGTCATTATACATTTTCATTTGCTTATACACTTTCATGTATTTATCTCCCTTTTCAATATCGGTCAATAATGTATCAATAGCAGTAGATAAATCGACACGCTGTTCTAGTAAAATATCTAATTTTTTTTGGCAAGCAGCTTTATGCGCTTCTGAAGCATCAATGCGAGTTGCTTCTTCATTCATGTGATATACTTTCAACGCTAAAATTGATAATCTATCAACGCCCCAAGCAGGACTTTCGGTATTAATTGTAGCATCTTCTTTAACAGTTACATTTTTATATTTCTCAAGAAAATAGCTGTCAATATATTCAACCATATCTGTTCTATCCTGATTAGAAGCATCTATTTGACGTTTTAAAGTTAAAGCAGCAACAGGATCAATTTGTGGATCGCGAATAATATCTTCATAATGCCATTGTACCGTATCAATCCAACATTTTCTATATAATAAATGTTCTATTAAATCACTTTCAGAATAAGGATTTTCAAATGGTTGATCAACGGTATTAATAATATGATATTTCTCAATAACGTCTTGAAATATTTTGTTAGCTATACTTGTAAACATAATGTATTATTTTAAAGTGTAAATATAAGTCTATTTAATTAACTTTACTATTCTAAATAATCAATATAGACGCTATGAATATTCATAATATTTCTGAAAAAAACTCGGTTTTAAACACCTTTATTTCTGAAATTAGAAACGTAAATATCCAAAAAGACAGCATGCGATTCAGAAGGAATATTGAGCGTATAGGTGAAGTCCTAGGTTATGAAATGAGTAAAACATTAAATTACAAAACAGACACAATTGAAACTCCTTTGGGACATTGCGACATTAATTTGATAGAGAATAACATCGTTTTATGTTCTGTTTTAAGAGCAGGTGTGCCACTACATAATGGATTACTCAATTATTTTGATACTGCCGAAAATGGTTTTATTTCTGCCTACAGACATCACAAAGAAAATCTAAAAAGTTTTGAAATTATTGTAGAATATTTAGCATGCCCAAATTTAGAAAACAAAACACTTATTTTAGCAGACCCCATGTTGGCTACTGGTCAGTCTATGGTCACCACTTTTGAAGCTTTAAAACCTTTTGGAACACCAAAAGAAATCCACTTAGTTAGTGTTATTGGAGCACAAGAAGGTATTGATTTTGTTGAAAAACACTTTGATAGTAAAACAAATTTATGGATTGCTGCTATTGACGAAAAGCTTAATGATAAAGGTTATATAATACCAGGACTTGGTGATGCAGGCGATTTATCTTTTGGCGAAAAACTACAAAAATAACAAAATAAAAGGCACTAAAATTAAAACAGAAAGAAACACTTCTTTAAACCATTTTTCTTCAATAATCTCAATATAATTTGTAATAATTATTGATAATGGTGCAAATGCAAATAAAAATTCGCTTCCATCTTTTTTAGGTGCTAATATGATAATCACTAACGCGATTACACCAGCAAAAAGAATCGTATTAAAAGAAGCTCTAAAGGCTTTCTTTTTTTGTTTGATACTCTTTATATAAAATAGTGACGACCAAATTCCAAAAGATAAAAGCAATGTGATGGCAACTAAGTATTGAGTTGAATTGTAACTACTTAAATCATAACTTACTTCTGGAAAGCTTTTAAATAATTCGAAAAAATTATCATTTAAAATAATTGAAGTACCAATAGTTATAAGAAAAACAGTTATCACACCTGTAAAAGGAATAATCCAATGGTTTATTTTAGTTTCAGAATATAATAACAATGATATAAGAATTATAACAAAAAACAGAATAGCCCAAAAATAAAATAAGGCTGCAATAGCAATCCAAAAAGCAGCATCAAACAACTTCTTTTTAACATTTATTTGAGAACGCAGACTTATTATTCTACGTAAACCTAACATGACAAAAAAGTTAGAAAAAATAACATTTACATGACTGGTAGAGCTTGTAATAGCCAGTAAAAACAAACTAAATAAAAGAATTTCGTAGTTGTTTTTATTAGACAAATTGTTTTTACTAACAATAAAATTAAGCAGCAATATAGAGGCATAACAAACACCAAATAAAACCAGTTGTTTAAAAACAAACACCATGGTAATTGACCCTTTTATTAATTCTATTCTTGCTGTTATAAAAGCAATAAGGACAATAAAAAAGACAATGATAAAATTTATTGGTCTAGATTTACTAAAAATACTTGTAATCATTAACGGTTTTTGTATTTTTGTCTCGTAAATATACTAACTATATAACCGGTTAGAAAATAACATATCAAACACATGAAAGATTTCTTTTACGCGATACAAGATTTATTTGTTAATGTACTTTTTGCTCCTTATGATGCCTTAAGAGCATTAGAACTAGAAAACTGGTTTTTAGCAAATACATTGTCATGGATTTTTATCATTATTGGATTTGTAGCTATGGTTTACTGGATGCTACAATTAAAAATATTTAATGATAATAACGAAGAAGATAAAAGTATTTCTTCGCATTCATTTTTATAAATCGAATCCGATATCTTTACGATAATTCATCTTATCAAAATGTAGTTTTTCTATATTTTGATAAGATTTTTTTATGGCTTCTTGATACGTATTTCCATAAGATGTAATAGCCATAACGCGTCCTCCAGAAGTAACCACTTTGCCTTCTTTTAATTGCGCTCCAGCATGAAAAGGTAATGAATCTTCAATGGCATCAATACCAGTTATTTCTTTTCCTTTTTCGTATGCTTCAGGATAACCTCCTGACACTAACATGATAGTTGTTGCAGCACGCTCATCAATTTCAATATTAATTTTATCTAATGTTCCATGAGCCATAGCCTGTAGAATTTCAACAAAATCATTTTTAAGCCTTGGTAAAACAACCTCAGTTTCTGGATCGCCCATTCTAACATTATATTCAATAACTTTAGGGTCGTCTCCAACTTTTATAAGTCCGATAAAAACAAAACCCACATACGGCAAGTTATCTTTTTTAAAACCACTAATCGTTGGTTTTACAATGCGTTCTTCAATTTTATTTAAAAATTCATCGGTAGCAAATGGCACTGGAGAAACAGCTCCCATACCACCCGTATTTAATCCTGTATCGCCTTCACCGATACGTTTGTAATCTTTAGCTGTTGGTAAAATTTTGTAGTTTTCACCATCCGTTAATACAAAACAACTTAATTCAATTCCATCTAAAAACTCTTCAATAACAACCTTAGTACTTGCTTCACCAAATTTAGCATCAACCAACATGCTTTTTAATTCCGATTTAGCTTCTTCTAAATCATTTAAAATAACAACCCCTTTTCCTGCTGCTAATCCATCTGCTTTTAACACATAAGGCGCTTTTAATGTTTCTAAAAAGTCATATCCTTTCTCAACAGTTTCTTTCGTAAAACTCTCATAAGCTGCCGTTGGGATATTATGGCGATATAAAAATTCTTTGGCAAATTCTTTACTGCCTTCTAATTCGGCTGCTGCCTTTTGCGGACCAATAACAGAAACATGTTTAATGGCATCATCATTTAAAAAATAGTCGTGAACACCCTGTACTAAAGGATCTTCGGGACCAACAACAACCATATCAATATTTTCTTTTAAAACTAATGTTTTAATAGCATCAAAATCGGTTACTCCAATATTTACATTGGTCGCTATTTCTGCAGTTCCTGAATTTCCAGGTGCTACAAATAATTGATTAGATAATGGACTTTGAGCAATTTTCCATGCAAAAGTATGTTCTCTTCCGCCAGAACCAAGAATTAAAATATTCATTTTGATTGTTTTTTATTAGATTCCCGTTTTAATCGGGAATGGCAAATTATGGTTTTATACGATTGCAAAAATAAAATTAATGCCACCAATTCACGAATATTTTTTATTTACTTTACAAAAATTATACTTTAGCTTGAATTTATTCGATTTTTCTTTAAAAATTAAAGGCTTCCCAATAGATGAAGCTAAACGTTTTTTGAAAACTATCCAAAATAAAAAGGAAGTTGATTTTACAACTTATACTGAAGCTAAAAAACTTGACATTGTTACGTATCACTTGAAACACAATACGTTTTACAACGCTTTTGCGAAAAACATCAATGCACAAGATTGGAATAGTATTCCCGTAATGACCAAACACGATTTACAACAACCTTTGCAACAAAGACTTTCAGATGGATTTACAACAAAAAATGTTTATATAAACAAAACATCTGGTTCTTCTGGTGACCCATTTATTTTTGCAAAAGACAAATTTTGTCACGCTTTAACTTGGGCTTGTTTTATTGACAAATATACTTGGTACAATTTAGATTTTAACACCTCTAAACAAGCGCGATTTTACGGCATTCCATTAAACAAAAAGCACTATTATAAAGAGCGTTTTAAAGACGTTTTAAGTAAGCGTTTTCGGTTTTCAGTTTTCGATTTAAGTGATGCGCAACTTGAAAAGAATCTCAAAAAATTTAAATCGACTCGTTTCGATTATATTAATGGTTATACCAATTCTATTGTTCAATTTGCTAAATATTTAGAACGTAAAAATATCGTTCTTAAAACTATTTGTCCGTCGCTTAAAGCTTGTATTGTAACTTCTGAAATGCTTTTTAAAAAAAATGAAACACTTTTAGAAAACCAACTAGGAATTCCAATTATTAACGAATATGGCGCTGCCGAATTGGGTTTGATTGCTTTTCAAAATAAAAAAAAAGAATGGCTGATTAATAATGAAGATTTATTTATTGAAATTTTAGATGAAAAGAACAATCCTTTGCCATATGGCGAAGAAGGTCGGGTTGTTATAACATCGCTTTACAATAAAGCACATCCGTTTATTAGATATGATTTGGGGGATCTT
The DNA here is from genome assembly GCA_031826515.1 of Flavobacteriaceae bacterium HL-DH10. Lineage (NCBI taxonomy): Bacteria > Pseudomonadati > Bacteroidota > Flavobacteriia > Flavobacteriales > Flavobacteriaceae > Thalassobellus > Thalassobellus suaedae. Next base: position 1,552,383 of record CP134536.1, read on the forward strand.
GGAACTTTATCTAAAATGAGTACACCTCAAAAACCCATCCTTGAAAAATTAATTGGAAGAACGAATGATATCGTTGTTTTACCCAGCGGTAAAAAAGCTGCTGGATTAACTTTTTACTATGTTACTAAAACCATTATTGAAGATGATGGAAACGTAAAAGAGTTTATTATAGAACAGCTAAAACTTGATACGTTTAAAATTAGTTATGTAAGCCATAAGTTTCTTACTGAAAAGAATTTAAATGCAATAAAAGGTGCTATTTCTAAATATTTAGAACCGAACTTAACGGTTCTTTTTGAAAGAAAACAAATATTAGAACGCTCTAAAAGTGGAAAACTAAAACAGTTTAAATCTTATTTATAGAAATTGTTTGTTTTGATTTTACAAAAAAATGCTCTTTTAAAAATACAAGCATACAATACACAGATTTTAATGTAGAAAACCCCAAACCTTTTTTATAAACCCAATAATTATATTTAATTAAATTCAATTTGTTTGAAGACATTGAATTATCTCGAACTCGATAATAAGCCAACGATTCCTTCATGCCCTGAGCCCTTTTACCAGACTTTTTAATAGCTGATAACCATAATAACCAATCTTGTCGTTTACGTAAATCAGGCGTCTTTATTTTGCCTAATACTTTCGCGTTGTATATTCCAGTTAAATTACCAATGTAATTGCTTTTTAAAAGCTTACTGTATGCTAATTGAGGTATTGCTTTTACTTTTTTATTTAAAGCTTCTCCCTTTTCATTTATTAATTGATAACTAGAAAAACACACATCGCAATTTTCAGTTTGCATACATGCTATTTGGATTTCTAGTTTTTCTGGTTTCCATAAATCGTCAGCATCTAAAAAAGCAATATAATCGCCTTTTGCAGAATCAATGCCTTTATTTCTAGATATGGCTGCTCCTAAATTACTTTCGTTTTTAAGAAGTTTTATATTTGGATGGATTTTAATAAATTCTTGAACTATTGAAAGTGTTGCATCCTTCGAATTATCATCGATTAGTATTAACTCCCAATTTTTATAGGATTGATTTAGAACACTGCTTATAGTTTCTGAAATAAAAGCTTCAGAATTAAACATGGGTGTTATAATAGAAACTAAAGATTGCATTTAAGTTATTTAATATGCTTTTTCTTCTCCTTTTAAAGCATTTAAAAAAGTTTGAAAAATAATTTTTAAATCTAATAACAAGGACCAATTTTCAATATAAAAAATATCATACTTTACTCGGTTAATAATATCTTTATCTGTTTCCACCTCACCTCTAAATCCACTAATTTGAGCCAATCCAGTAATACCAGGTTTAACAAAATGGCGTACCATAAATTTATCTATTTTTTCAGCAAATAAATTTGTATGTCTTACCATATGAGGTCTTGGTCCAACTACAGACATATCCCCAAAAAACACATTAAAAAACTGAGGTAATTCATCAATACTGGTTTTACGTATAAATCTACCAACTCTTGTAATACGCATATCTCCTTTGGTTGCTTGTTGTAAATTAGCATCTTCATTAGGAGTCATAGATCTAAATTTATAACAATCAAATTCATTATAGTTAAAACCATTTCGTGTTTGTTTAAAAAACACAGGTCCTTTACTTTCTAGTTTAATCAATATTGCCAAAATAGGTGTTAACCATGATAGTAAAAAAACGATAATAGCTGACGAAAACAAAATATCAAAAAGTCTTTTTGTTACTTTATTAATTGGATCTTGAATTGGTATTGATCTTATTGATAGAATTGGAATATAATTATAATATTCATACTTAAGTTTTTTGGAATAAATATCTTTATTATCTGGTATAAATTTTAACTCTCTTAAGTTATTATCGGCAAAATCAATTAACCTATTCGTTTGTTTGTTTGTTAATTCTGCAATAGAAAAATATATCTCGTTAATATTATTTTCTATAATATAATTGAAACATGTTTGTAATGAAAAGTTATCATCTTGAACTCGAAATTGTTTTTTAAACTTGTACCCAAAATGAAGTTCTGTTTTAAAAATTTTTATGAGTTGTCTGGTCTTTTCAGTATCTCCTATTACTACGACATCTCTTAAATTCCCTCCTAATGCAGCTCTGTATTTCTTTAAAATAAAAAAGAATAAAAATTTAAAAAATGTAACTAATGCAAAAACAGTAATAAGATAATTAACCAAAGCTAACCTGCTAATATTTGGTTGTTTAAAAAACCCAATAAAAGCATATAAAGTAATAAAGAAAAAAAACGTTTGACTCAATAATAATGTAACTATTTGGATTATCTTGGTGTAACGTTGTACCTCATAAAACTGATTTTTAAAGGCAATAATTATCCAAAATATAGATACATATAAGATAAATATGTAGGTGTTATTTAAATTAATCTGAAATAAAAAAATAGCACCAATTATGACACTTAAATCAATTAAGTATGACATTGGTTTTAAAAACCCCGAGTATCTACCTTGTTTAAACGTATTCAATTATTTTTTTATATGCTTATTAAAATTTTTATGCTCGCTTTTATATAACTCATCTTGAGATAAGGTTTTAAAATATTCAAAAGTGAGTTTCATACCTTCTTCCCTTCCAATATTAGGCTGCCAATTTAATACTTTTTTTGCCAAACTAATATCTGGTTGCCTTTGCATAGGATCATCAACAGGTAAATCTTTATAAACTACTTTTTGATGTGTCGCCGTGAGTTTCATTATTTCTTCAGCAAATTCTTTTATTGAAATTTCATGTGGATTTCCAATATTTACCGGATAAGCATAATCACTAAACAATAAACGATAAATACCCTCTACTTGATCGTCAACATAACAAAAAGACCTTGTTTGAGATCCATCTCCAAATATTGTTAAATCTTCCCCTCGTAATGCTTGCCCCATAAAAGCTGGGATAACACGTCCATCATTAAGTCGCATTCGAGGACCATAAGTATTAAATATTCGAACAATACGTGTCTCTAAACCATGAAACCTGTGATACGCCATAGTGATAGATTCCTGAAAACGCTTTGCTTCATCATAAACACCTCGTGGTCCAATCGTATTTACGTTACCGTAATAATCTTCAGTTTGTGGGTGTACTAAGGGATCTCCGTAAACTTCGGATGTTGAAGCAATCAATATTCTAGCGTTTTTATCTTTTGCTAAGCCTAATAAATTATGGGTACCTAAAGACCCTACTTTTAAGGTCTGAATAGGTATTTTAAGGTAATCTATTGGGCTAGCTGGTGATGCAAAGTGTAAAATATAATCTAAATCTCCTTCAATTTTTATGAACTCAGTAACATCATGCTCTATGAATTCAAAATTAGGATGGTTATTTAAATGTGCTATATTTTTTTTATCACCCGTAATAAAGTTATCCATGCCTATAACATGAAATCCTTCATTTATAAAGCGATCGCATAAATGCGAACCTAAAAATCCTGCTGCTCCGGTTATTAAAACTCTTTTCAAACTTATCTTTTATTAGTTATATACCTTCCTTATAATAAATGTTGAGTAATTAAGAAAACCTTCTTTAAAACATATATACATAGAACTTCATTTTCAGTTTCTGCTAAATGTGCTCCATTGGTCTACGCTATCTGTTTCTATTACTGATGCTTTCATTAAGGAAATTTAATTAAAATCTTCAGGTGCAAGCTCCTTCCAATGTCTTAAGGCATTCAAAAAATTGTAGCGAAATACAAACCCATTATCGATCAAATATTGAGACTTTATATTAGTAGGAAACCCTGCTTTTTTAACCCTTGTTGGGTGAATATCAGATTTAAATCCAAATAATTTAGAGCCAATTTGAATAAAAAAGGCAATGAAAGCAAGAACATTAACACCCATTTTGACAGTAGGTCTATTGTAATTTAGTTCTTTTTTTACAATTGAAACCATTTCTTTTAGAGGAATCAATTCACTTTCTGCATAATTATATACAATTAAATTCTCTTTTTTATCCATCGTAAATAATATACTTTCAACTAAGCCATAAACATACCCATAACCTTTGATAATATCTCCTCCATTTGGCAGAATAAAACTGCCCTTTTTAAGAGCTCTAATCATTCGATAAACATTTCCAGGATCCTTTGGCCCAAATATAACACTAGGTCTGACTATTACTAGTCTTCTTTCTGTGTTTTCGGATAACCATTTCTGATGAATCTTTTCTGCAAGAGCCTTAGATATTCCGTATGCTGTTTCTGGATAAATCATCGACTTTTCAGTTCTTTGTTCTAATGATTTTCCATACGGAGCAATACTACTTGTGAAAAACATATTTTGCAGTCCTGAAATTCTTGCAAAATCATTTATGTTTTTAGCACCTGGTACGTTGGTATCAAAATATTCTTTATAATCATGCCCTGGCTCTCGATGAATTGCTGCTAAATTAAAGATCCATGACTCCCCCTTTTCAAAAGGCTCTAGACCAATATTTATGTCTTCTCTAACATCAACATTAACAAAACTAACTTTATTGTTCTGAAAAATTTCTTTAGGTTTTTTAATATCAGCTATGATATATTTATCAAACCTATTTAAAGAAATAAAGTGTTTAATGAGATTTGTTCCTATATAACCTGACCCTCCAAATAATATCGCTATTTTATTCATTCTTTCCTTCTTCAAATTGTGATAATATTTTCTTGTTAATTTCTCTTCTTTCTTTATCAAAAAACCATCCCCATTTATTAAAATATTTTATCATTGAAGTAACATGATAATATAATAATTTATAATTTGAGTAAGACCCTCTACCGTGTTTATGAATAATGGTTAGTTTAGGGTAATATAAGGTTTTGAAATTCTTATGGATTCTTCTTGTTAAATCTATATCTTCTGGATACATAAAGAATCGCTCATCAAAACCTTGTACTTGTTCAAATACTTTACAATTGATAAACATAAAACAACCCATAACGTATGGAATGTTAATTATTCTATCAAAATTAAAAAATTTAATTTCATACAAATAATTGAAATAATTTTGAACACTTTTAATTGGAAGAAATCGCCTTACAATTAAATTAACGGGAGTAGGTAATAACTTTGCTGAATATTGAATACTTCCATCAGGGTTCAAAATTTTTGGAGCAAGCAAACCAACTTCTTTATTCTCCTTCATAAACAAATACATCTTTTCCAAAATATCAGCCTCAAAAATCACATCCGCATTTAAAATTAAATGAAATTCTGAAATTTTATTTGCTATATTAATTGCTACATTATGAGCAGAACCAAAACCAATATTTTTTCCGGTATGTATATATTCAACATTTTCATTTACTGAAATTACTTCTTTTAAAATATTGGTAGGGGAATTATCAATAAAATATAGTTTTATTTTTAATGGAGAACCAAAAACAGTTTTAACAACTGATTCTATTTCGAATTTATCCGTTTGAAAAAGAACTACTGAAATTGTCAAATTAAACAACATAAATATTGGGCTTAAATTAATTGATTATTAATTACTTTTTTTTCTCTTATTAAAGATAGATAAAAAATAAAAACATAAAAATTACTTGGTGTTGCTGTTTGAAAAGGGGATTCGATAATCATTATATACAAAAACATTATATAAATATAAAAGTACGTTTCCTCAGAAAACCTAAAAAGATAATACCCTAAAACCGTCCACAATAAAAATTTTAATATAAAACCTATAATTCCTAATTCTATAATGTCTGTCAAAAATTGATTGTGGGAATGGTTTTCTTTTGGTAGTTCAGTAAACATACTGCCTAATAAGTGTTTTCTTTCCTTTAAAACATTTACATTAGAATTTATCCCGAAACCTGACGTATTCTCTTCTATTGCATTATATGACATCTTCCATAATCGGCATCTATTTTGATCTATTTTACAAATGTTAAAAAACAAAAAAGACAAGGTAATCATCCACAAAACAACCAAACTAAAACTCCTTATTTTAAACGATTTTACAACAAAGAAAACAAAACAAAAAAGAACAAAGATAAAGAACATCATTCTTGATCCAAGCAATAAAATAGAAATTAATGTAAAAATAAAATAGCTCAAATATAAAGACTTGCCAATTTGTTTATTTTGATATTGCTTCACACAAAAAAAGAATCCACAAAAAAAGAAACTAGAAATAAATAATGAATGAGAATATTTAATCCAGAAAAAAACTTTCTGATTAAACAGTTTTATATTATCGTCAACGAAATAATTAAGATAATCAATATCGTAAAATTCTCCATAATTTAATAAAAATAAAATTCCAGTTATAATTATTACCGACATTAAAACTGTATAAATTACAACGACGTCCTTCTGCAATTTATCAATATCAATATGAAAAGTTCTAAACAAAAATACAATCGAAACTAAAACAAAAATTATTGGTATCGATAAATCCTCAAACTTAGAAACTTTACCGAAAAATAAATAAATAATAAATATTAAAATATAAATTAAATACCATAGTTTAAGGATTATTCTTTTTTGCTTATCCAACAAAAATGAGATTACTGAATATAAAGTCAATATTAGCAAAATAAATGTAACCCAAGCAATTTTTAAAAAAAGGACTCCAAAAAATAATGTAACTATTAATTGTCCATAATATCCGTCTTTCAAATTCAATTTAAACCAATTTAGTATTGATCTAAAAAAGAACACATTGATACTAAAAACTAATATTAAAGTTAAATAAAAGTAGAAATTAGTACAATCCAAAATATTATAAACTATAAATGGATCCAAATTATCACTTCCTAAAACCGTTAATTTATTCTTAGAAATTGAAAGCCCATTTGGAATTCCACTTATTTTTCTATAGACATCATCGTTACTTAATAAAAACACTTCACTATTATCATTATTTAGTAAAGATAAACTGAGAATTTTAATTTCTTCCTTTTCATTAAAGTTCTCGAAATCTAATCTTAATTTTTTTAGTATTTTTTTATCACTCCCTAATTTAAAAAGTAAAACTTGTTTGTTTTTATCATTTGAAAAAGTCCTAGAGCTTGCCAAAGCAATATCTTCTTCATTAAAAGAATTTCCTTTGTCATAATAAACTTTAACAAAATTATTCCCAACAAGTACATCACTATCAATTTCAATTTTTAAAACTTTTGATTCTTTTGCAAGACTATATTTGAAAACCGTACAAAAAAGAATTCCTAGAAATAATGATAACAGGATATTTAAATAAATTTTAGTGCAAAAATTCATTTTAAACATATTTTTATTACTCTCATAAATACAACAAATAAAAGCAAAAGCCTGTTTTTCATAATAACAAACAAACTATTTGTCGTTTTCACCCCAGTATTCGTAACATTATTACCGTGTCTTCTATAGTATAAATAGGGTTTATTAAAATAAAACGTTTTTCCAAAAATAGATCCTAAAGAATATATCCATATATCATGCATAGGGATGTATTTAGGAAAAGGAAGGACCATTCCTAGTAATTCTTTTTTAAACGCCATAGTAGCACCAATGCAATGATTTTTTAGAATGTTTTTAACGAGTCCTTTATTATTGTTTTCCAAAACAAACAATTCTTTTGTTTTATTAACATCCTTCTTAAAAAGATTAACATTTGAAAAAACAACATCATATTCCTTCAATTTACCCATATAATCAACAACTTTATTTTCAGGCCAAATATCATCTTGATCAGACAAAAAAATAATGTCTCCAGAACATTTAATTAAGGTGTTTTCAAAATTATATATAGGATTTCTGAATTTATTGTTTTTATATATTTTAATTCTTGAATCATTATATTTTTCTATAATCTCAATTGTTTTATCCGTTGAGCTATCATCTGAAATTACAACCTCATCATTTAAATCAATTTGTGTTAAAATAGAATCCAACTGTTCCTTTATATATTTCTCTCCATTATATGTAGCGATGCAAACTGAAATCATATTTAATTTTTTACTAATACTATGCTTACATTGTTAAAATTACTCTTATGAATTGAAAACTCATTTAGCTATCACCTAGCTTTCTTTAAATCTACAAACAAAATCTTCTGATTCAATACATACTAATTTTAGATTTCCAATCTTCTATAGGTTCATACAAAACATATTTCCTAAAAATATAGAAACAAAATCTATACACTTTTCACTTTCATCAATACAAGGAACATAATGCCTGATAATTAAACAATTTAATTCTATCGAATTCTTAATAATTAAAACCTGTTCCAGATAATAACCCCGTGTTTCAAAAGTTTGGCTTTATACAACTGTTTTTATGTAGTAACCTTTTCTGACAAAAAACGGATGATTTTATTATATAATCTCCTGAAAATCTGAAAAACACTATATAAACATATAGTAAAATTATTACAACATTCAAACCCGAAATTTAATCTTTTTATTCGTAACATCAGTTATTCACTTTAGTACAATTCTTTTGTTTTCAAAAAATCTAAAAAAAATCGGATAAACTAATTGCAAAACTATTCCAGAAAAAACAAACATATTTGAAAAGGTGTTAAAAAACATCATAGCCAATAGAATAGCAATTTGAGTAACATGAAAATTACTTCTTTTGGGGACTAGCATCATCATGATTAACAAGAAAAACACTCCGTAAAATGATAAAATTATTGGTCCAATCCATTTAGCATGTGCGTAAGATTTACTATAAACACCTCCAACAGTTAACCAATCTCTTATTCGAATGATTTGCTTTTCTTCCATATTAAAAACACTAACTATTCTCTTCGATATAAAATCTGGTAAACATTCTTGAACTATTAAAGAAATTATATTGTAATCTACAGTCTCTGTTTTATTTATGGTATTTTGAAAATTAGCAACTGGAGATGCTCCATATAAATAAGTCCAGTAAAATTCCTTAGGTATAGGTGAATCCATAAAACTTTCTGTTGCCCCACTCTTTAAAGGAATATAATTTGAGTCTCCATTTGCAGACCGTAGATTACCTAAGTACCCAAAAACATATAAAACTCCAAGAAAAATCATAACAAGTAAAAGGATTTGCTTTAATTTAATCATATAATTCAAAGATAAAATGAAGACAAAAAAACAAGAGAATAATCCTATCATTATCATTCCTCGATTTAATATTATAATTCCTGGTAAAAGTGTTAAAATAAAATATACTAAATTCTTTCTTCCTTTATTAGATATTAAAGTATGAAAACTATAGACAATAAGAAAAGAAGTAAAGGAAACAAAAAAAACATGAATTACCTTTATTCCAAAATCCTTATAATCAATTTCTTTACCTCCAAATAATAAATAAAACAAGGGAGAATTGCCTTCGAATAAAATTTCAATACCCAAAACAAAAAAAACAACTATAAGTCCTTTTTTTATAGTAAACCCTTTCTTTATAACGATTTTTTTATACCCGATTATTGATGCTTTTTCTGTAATTAATCCAAAAATTAAATACAAAATAAACGTTAAACTAAAAAACGCATAGGCCCCAAATGAGAGCTTCGGGAATGCAGAAGACCATCCTAATAAGTACAACAAAAACACTAAACCAAAACTAACTAAGTAAATATAAAATGGGTTCTTGAAAAATTTTAACATTATTTATGGTAATAATTCTTGATAAAATACACGAAAAAAAACAAAGGTTTTATGTTTAAAAGATTGCTTAGCACACCGTAATAAACCAAAAATAACGCCCAAAAACATATCTTCCCTGTTTACGGCCAAGTATTCCCTCAATCCTTTGGAATACAATCTAAATTTTAAAATAAAATTATCTAAATTTGAATCCTCTACAAAAGATAATGAATGTTTAAATTCTACTTCTAATTGATAATAATAACTCTCTTTCTTTTTCAGTCTTTTAAAAAAATCAAAATCTGAAAAATACAAAGGTATCGTTTCATTATATCCAGAAATACTTAAAAATGATGATAACCGTATAAAAGCTCCGCTATTTAAAAAGTTAAGATTCTCTGTTTTAATTCTACCCTTTGTAACTTCCTTTAAAGGAAACCCTTTAGAATACCTAACAATACACGGAGAATATATTTGATCCTTATATTTGAGAATAGGCATATAATAATTTATATCTGTACGAATTGATTTAAACAAAACATCAAAATAATCAGGGTTTATGATAGAATCTTGATCCAGAATTAACAACCATTCTTTATGCTTTTGGTTAGCAAACGAGGCTCCATAATTATACGCTGCACTTACACCAGGGTTAGTTGGGTCATGAACATATTGAATAGATATTTTGTTATGTTCAATTTTGTCTGAGGCCTTTCTGTTTGGTGAATTATCATAAACAAATATATCAAGAACAGAACCATTAGGGATAGCTTCGCATAATGATCTAAAAGTACTTGTCTTTTCTAACTCTTCATTGTAAAGAACAACTACGGCTAATATTTTTTTTAAAAAAACTTTCATTTAAAATAATTTTGAAATAAAACAAATATTAGGAACTTCTTTACCTAATAAAACAAACTGAATGCAATTCCTAAGATTCTATTTGTGTGAATTCAAAAATAGAATAATAATTTAAATATTCTTAAGCTTTATTTGACATATTCAAAGAATAGTTATAGCCACTAATTTTAAGAACATCCATTTTATTCCTATTACGTGAACAATAATTAAGTTTTAGTCTATTTCCTTCAATAAATTCGGATATCCCCTTTAACATATATAAGAAAATTCTTCGTAATTCCTAATTCATTCATCCATTGTCGGACAATTAATGTTTTAAATGGCCCTGAGTCAATTCGATTATTACCGATCCTATTTTCCCACAACCAAATTGGAGTTGGTCATAAGCCATACTTTGCTTGTATAGCTTCATAGAAATCCTTATTAACACCATTCTGCTTCATCAGTGCTTCGTAGTATTTCGTCTCCACCTTCTACTCCTAAATCTCCTAAAAACAAAATAGATTTATTTCTACTCATTATTTTGAAAACTAAGGAGGAGTTATTCACTGGATTAAAGTTAATCCATTCGTTCTGTCTCCTATTACTTTAAGATCAACTCCATCCCCGATAGAAAAGCTGTCATTTGCTTTTATATCAAGAATTAGAACTTCTGACTTTCTTATTATTTTATTTTTTTTAACTAAAAAGGAGTAAGACTTCATTTCGTTTAACCTAACCCATTCCTCATTCAAAGCCGAATGTAATATTTTAGTGATTATAATTTTCTTCCTTTTTAATATTTCGATCAATACTCCTGCATGGTCCTCATGAGGGTGAGTAATAACCCATGCATCTACTTTTCCTCCTAATTGAACCAAATAATCTTCGACAATAATAGCCGAATCAGAAGATCCACCATCAACAACAATTAATTGATTATCATCTGTTTTAATGATATAACCCATTTGTACAGCATCGTCAAACTGATCTAACTGCCATAATGAAAAATCTTTTTCACGACCAGTGAATGATTTAATGTTAAAAAAATTAAACCTGTCATCACTTATTCACAAGAAAAAAAACATAACACCCCTAAGAATATCATTTTTTGCACACTCATCTTTTAAAGATATGCAAAAATTTCTTTAGCGGTAATACCTAGCTCTTATTTAATGAGTTAGACTCCTTTATCTTTTAGTAGTCTAAGTAAAATATTAAAATTTTCATTTCTTTTCATTATAAAGAAAATCCCAATAAGCCAAAATACTATAGCTAAAGTATGTATCAAAATCCCTTCTGATGAAAATAATTTTACACCAAAAAATATTAATACGGCTGAAATTAAAACAAGAATACTATCAACAGAGAATAGTTTTATTCCTTTAATTTCTTTTTTACTATAAAACAAATACATACCAAACATGCATATGTGTACTAAAACACTACTCCATGCGGCGGCAATTATACCATATTTAGGGATTAATATAAAGTTAAGAACTACACTAGCAATTAGTGATACAAATACTGTAATTACTCTATAAACTTGTCTGTCGGAAATTGTCAAAATATTTCCGAGTAAAGAACACACTGTTCTTATAATAATTACAATTGATAATGGAGCAACCAGTGGCACTGCAAATAAATATTCCTCGGTGTACAAAAACTGAATTATAAAACTCCCAAAAGAAGTAAATAAAAGAAACATTGAGCACCCCAAAATTATTAAATAAAGCAATAACCTTGAAACCAACGAGGCTATGTTTTCTCCTTTGGCATATTTGAAAGATAAATAAGGTAGTAGCACATTTGATAGCATTTCTGAAGCTATCAATAATACCAGTACAATCCGAAATACAGCTTGGTATAGCGCCACCTCTTTCGCTCCTAAATAAATAGAAATTATTTGAGTATCAATCATAAAATAAAAAATCCCTAATACAGTATGAAGCCCAAAAGACCAACTATTCTTAAAGAGTGATTTTTGCATATTAATATCAAAAGCTCTAATATTAAAAGATTTTCTACACAAATAAGTACTCCATAACAACTGTAAAACCCTGCAAATAAGCAGGTAAAAAGCTAACATCACTAGCCCTGTATCTACAAACCAATATATCAATACAACTACAGTAACACCAATTGCATAAATAATTGTGGTCTCAGTATATTTATGGAACTTATTCTGAACCTTTAGTAATGATTGGAAGTACACAACAAAAGAAGAAACAACTGCAAACAACATATACAATCCTCCAACCTTTAACCATTTTTTATCATACAATAAACACAAATAAACTATGGCGAAAACACTAACAAATATTGATATCAAAACCTTCGAAAACAAACTATTGGAAACATATTTTTTATGATCGAGTATATACCTTGGGAAATCCTTCATAATCATCAATGAAAACCCAAAATCTGCACAAATAACAAGAATGGCAGCAAGAGAAAAACCAAAACTTAAAATTCCAAAATCTTCAAGTGACATTAATTTTGCCAAAACAATGAAAACCACACTCCCTGTGTATACTTGAAGTAACGAGGTGGCCGATGACCAAAGTATGTTTTTGGATATAGTTGACATTTATTCCTTGGTTAAATTAGCATTTATGCCTTTTTCAAAGTAACGCCTCTGTTAATTAAAACAATACTTGAGTTAAGCGCATAGTTCATTTTTTTCTTCTTCTATGTATTGTTGAACAGTTCAAGTTTCACTTATCCTTTTTAGGGTTCATCAAAAACAGAAAAGCCCTTTCAACTAACATTTAATCTCCTTTTCGGTGTTACTCTTTAAATTAATAAGGAAATTATATTACATAGGAACTCCTTTATAATCTATAGTCATCTTATTCGCTAAAAAAATAAATTCTTGTCATTCAAGATTACATCATAAAGAACAATTGCGTTATCTAACATAATTTCCTCAATAACAAATTTAGCCTTAAAGTTTAGGCCAATAAATGAACTCATATGCTCGCTTGTTCCATAATGATATTAAAAAAAAAATCTTAACTTATAACTTAGTATCCCTTTAATCGAAACAAGCCCCATTTACCTCTCATTTGTGTATATTTAATAAACTCATAAAAACTCTTTTAGAATTATTTGCGTCATGGTATTTATTAAAAACCAGATTTTTACTTTTAATCTGTTCTTTATACTTATTTTCTCTTATTATTTCTGCGATACTGTTTGTTAATTCTACCCAATTATAAACAATAGGACCAGATACAATGCTTTCATAATCGAAATACATCTCGCGAGAAGAATTCTTATATTCTTCAAGGTCAAATGCTGCAAAAATGATCGGTTTTTCCGTTAAAAGAAAATCAAAATATGCGCCAGAATAATCAGTAACTAACATATCTGCGTCTTTTAACATAAAATTTATATCACTTACATCCTCATCCGACAGGTGAATAATTCTGCCTTTGTGCTCCTTCTCTATTTTACTATGTAAATTATTATCTACAAAATGTCCTTTACTTACAAAAACTATATTTTCTTTTTCTAAAAAAGGTTCAAGAATGTTTTCGTCAAAATCTTCTAAATTAAATAAACTCTTTGCCTTATTGTGATTCCTAAATGTTGGCAGATAATATATAATTTTACATTTTTTAAATCTTATTTTTAAATCTGCATTAAACTTATCAATTTCTTTGTTATAAAAAACATCATTTCTAGGGCAGCCTGATTCAATAATTTGATGTGGTGCCACATTAAATGCTGAAGCCATTTTTTCTGAAAAGACCTCTGAGTTAGAAACAATGTAGTCGTAATTATATTCACATACAAATGGAAAAAAAACTGGAATAAGTTTTCTTTGAAAAAAAGAATGAATATTAGAATATTTATCATCTAACCCAATTTTTTTCATTGGGTTTCCATGCCATAAATGTATCCAATTTGATCCATTAATGAATAAAAAATTAATATCTCTTTTTCCTGAGCTAACAATAACATTTTTAGCAATCAAACTATAACAAATAGCTAAAAGACTACTTGTTAAATAAGACACTCCTCCTTCTCTAATTATTAGATTTTTTATATTAACATCTCTAGTAAGCCATATGGCTTTTATTTCTGGATGATTTTCTTTAATATATAAATATAAATATTTACTATTATCAGAAAACCTATGGCCATACCATGCTCCAAATACCCATATATTTTTATTCCTAGGAATTAAAAGTTGTAGCCACCAAAAAGGGAGAAATAATAAATACCCTATATATTTAAAAACTCGAAGCATTAGCTAGTTTTTTCTTTTTAATAGATTTCTCAATTCTTCTTGAGATATTTTTCTAGGATTATTGCCTAAACGCTCTAAATTAACATTAGAAATAATTATGTTTTCATAATCATGAATTTTTAATTTTTCAAACGACAATTCTATTCCCAACTCTTTGGCAAACTTCCTCAAAAACAGTTTAGCCTCAATCCCAATGTCTACCCGAAAGAGCTCACAAAGTTCTTTCATATTTTGCTTGACATAACTCAATCCTCTTGAATCATTCAAATCCAAATCTGTTACATCATTATTATATTCAAAAAATTCTGGTAGTGTTAAGAAGACAGCATGTCCATGAGGTATTGAAAAATACGTCGTAAAAGCATACGAAACAGCATGTGCTCCCGTTGTTTTAGAAATATTAATTGCCTTTCCTGCCAAATAAGAAGCCTTCATTATTGCTTTTCTACTTTCCTTATCCGGCTGTGTTACGCATTTTTTTAAATTTTGAATTAGTAGTTCTATGGATTCTTTTGCAAAACCTTTTGAAATATCATTAGCCCCAACACTCCAATAGGATTCTACCGCTTGAGAGAAAGCATCTAATCCAGCGCAAGCCGTTAAATATTTTGACTGTGAAAACGAAAAATCGGCATTTAAACAAGCTACATCTGGAAGCACATTATCATGAGCCAATGAATACTTTTTTTTATCATGATAAACAACTGCAAAATGAGTTGCCTCACTTCCAGTTCCTGCGGTAGTAGGGATAGCTATTAAAGGTACTCCTTTATTCGTAATTAGTTTTGTGTTATTTATAATATCCAGCCCTTTAAGATGAGTATTAGAAGAAAATACATTTATTAACTTAGCCATATCAATTACACTACCTCCTCCAATGGCTAGTATCATATCACAACTTGTTTGTTGATATAACTCTACACCTATAAGTGAATCTTCATATTTAGGGTTTTGTTCAAACTCAAAAAACCTAACAAAATCAACGCCCTTCAAAGAAGTCTCAATAAATTTTTGAGCTCCTGAGGTCACATAAGATTTTTTTCCCGTAACGAGAAAAATCTTATTAGCAGAATACTTGCTAACAAGATTTTTCAAACCACTAACAGTTATATTTTCAATATATTCTTGGATCATTTAAGAAACTGTTGAAATGCTATCTTATTTTCTACAGGAGTCTTTGTTGGCCTGCCTAGATTTTCACGTGCGCCTTTGTTAACTTTTATTTCTAAAAATGCTCGACCTTTATGCTCTATCATAGCTTTAAACTTCTCCTTAATTTCATTTACTTCACAAGCAGTATCTACCAAAGTATATCCAGATGCTCTGGCTATTTGGGTAAAATCAATATCAAAAGCAACTGTTGGTTGTCCTCCTACAGAATCATGAGCACCATTATTTATAACTATATGCTTAAAATTTTCTACGCCTTTCATCATACCATTAATTGTAAGGCTTCCCATATGCATTAGTACAGACCCATCTCCATCAATACAAAATACATTTCTATTTTTCTTTTCAATAGCTATACCCATAGCTATTGAAGAAGTATGTCCCATCGCTCCTACAGTTAAAAAATCTTTCTCATGAGATTGATTTAATGCTTCTCTATATTCAAAAACTTCTCTCGAAGTTTTACCTGTTGTAGAAATAACAATATCATCTTTCTTTAATTGTCCAATAATCAATTTGACAGCACCTTCTCTATTAAGCTCAAAAGAAGATTCTTTATCATTCTGTAACTTATATTTTTCAAAAGTGTTTTTTCTAACTAATAAAGCATAAGGTTTTTTATTATTTGAAGTAATTTCTATTGCCTTATCTAAAACTGTATCAATATCACAATTAGCATCTACTATTTGGTAAGATATATCCATGGCCTTTAAAAGCTCCTCACTAACCTTTCCTTGTTTTACATGTTGTGGTTCGTCCTTTATTCCTGGTTCTCCTCTCCAGCCTATTAATAATAACATTGGAATACCATAAACATCATCATCTGCAATGGATAATATCGGATTCACAGTATTTCCAAAACCTGAATTTTGCATATATACTAAAGGCAATTTTCCACTGGCTAAATAACTACCAACTGCTAATCCAATTGATGCACCTTCATTCGCAGATATTATATGCCTCTCTTGAGGAGCATTGTCGGATATATATGCACATATATCCTTCAATAACGAATCAGGAACTCCTGTAAAAAAGTCCACACCTCTAGAGGTAAGAGCCTTATAAAAATTTGAAGTATTAATCATACTGTTTTTTTATTACTTTGTTCCTGGAATCAACTCAAGAATCTCTTTAATTGAAATACAATTATTTTTTGATTCAAAAGAACGTTTATGTGTTAAAATAGATTTTGCTGTATCTAGCATTGCAGGATATGCACTTCTTAACAATTGATTTGCATAAATAACAACATTCACTCCAGCTTCAGCAAGCTCATCCTCCGTTATAGTATTATAACTTGATGGCACAGCGATAATTGGAACTCTTCTATCGAATTTTTTAAATTTAGCACAGAATTCTAAAATTTCAGCTGGAGAAGTCTCCTTAGAATGAATCATAATAGCATCTGCACCAGCTTCGATATAAGCCTTTGATCTATTTAAAGCATCTTCCATTCCCGCCTTAAGAATTAAACTCTCAACCCTTGCAATCACCATAAAATCATCTGTCACTCTTGCTGCTCTTCCTGCTTCTATTTTTTTTGAAAAATTTTCTATTGTATCTTGATATTGCTGTACATCAGTACCAAAAAGCGAATTTTTCTTTAAACCTATTTTATCTTCGATTATTACTGCTGAAACACCTAATCTTTCAAGAGTTCTAACAGTAAAAACGAAATGTTCTATTTTCCCTCCTGTGTCGCCATCAAAAATAATAGGCTTAGTAGTTACTTCTACCAAATTATTAATGTTATTAACTCTTGAAGTAATATCTACAGCTTCAATATCAGGTTTCCCCATTGAAGTTGAATCGGTCAAGCTACTTGCCCACATACCATCAAATTCTCTTCTTTCTCCATTTACATCAACATAAATGTTCTCAGTAATTAAACCTGTAAGTCCGTTATGAGCTTCAATAATCCGGACAATGTTTTTTGAATGTATTAATCTACGAAGTCTTGCTCTCCTTATATCAGGAGTTGTTCCAATCTCCTTTAACGCTTTATTTAACTGAGTTGTAGAAATGCCATCCGTATATGGCACCTCAACAAGTTTACCTCCCCATTCATTTAGAGTATCAATTACTTGCTTTCTAGTTTCTCTCTGAACTCCTTCTTTCCAATCATCACCATGAACCACAAAATCTGGCTTCAGTTTTAAAAGATTAGGCCTATAATCTAATGTGTCTTGAGAAATAACCTTATCAACTGCTTTTAAATTTTCAAGAATAACCTTTCGTTGCTCATATTCCAGATAAGGAATTCGTTTGTAACTAGCAATTGCTTTATCTGTTAATAATCCAACTGTCACTTCACCAAGTTTAGCTGCTTCATTCAAAATATTTAAATGTCCTGGATGTATTAAATCAGCACTCATACCCACATAAACTTTACTCATAATTTTTGTTTTTAACTTCTATTTTTTATTAAACATTTCTTTAAACTTTCCTTCCAATCCAGAATTTCAATCTTTAGTTTTTCTTTTATTTTAGATTTGTCCATAACACTATATTTTGGTCTGGTAGCAGAAGTTGGATAATCTTCAGTTTTTATAGGTGATACACTCATATTTATTTTACTTTCATCGAAAATTGCTTTAGCAAAAGCATACCAACTAACAACACCCTCATTACTATAATGATAAATTCCAAATAGATTATTTTCTTCAACTATTATCTTCAAAATAACTTCTGCCAAATCTCCTGCATAAGTTGGTGTCCCAATTTGGTCAGAAATGACATTAAGTTCGTCCCTGTCTTTACTCAACCTAAGCATAGTTTTTAAAAAATTATTACAATGCTCTGAATATAACCAAGAGGTTCTTAAAATAAAATGCTCTTTCAATTTTTGCTGTATTTTAACCTCTCCTTGTAATTTAGAAGCTCCATATACGCTAATAGGGTTAGCTACATCTTTTTCTGTATAAGGTTCACTTTTTTTACCATCAAAGACAAAATCAGTTGAAATGTGAATCAAGATTGCACCTTCTTTATTACAGACCAATGCTAAATTTTTCGCCCCTATAGCGTTTATTTCAAAAGCTTTTTCGACATCTTCTTCTGCTTTATCTACAGCAGTGTATGCTGCACAATTAACACAATAATTTATTTGCTTATTAGACTCAAAAAAAGCTTGTACCTGTTTTAAATCGCAAATATCCAACTCTAAATAATCCGTATAAATAAAGTTTAAATTATCATGTTGACTTTCAACATCTTTAATACACGTAGCTAATTGCCCATTACCCCCAGTAACCAAAATATTTATCATAAAACAGCTTCTTTTAAAGTAGGTAGCTGCAAATCCTTTTCAGAAACCACGAATACTGTTTCATCTAATTTCCAATCAATATTCAAATCTTTATCATTATAAATAATACCGCCTTCTGACGCTTTATTATAAAAATTATCGCATTTATACGAAAAGATAGCGGTATCACTTAACACAATAAAGCCATGTGCAAAACCGCGTGGAACGAATAACTGTTTTTTATTCTCTTCTGTTAATTCTACAGCCACATGCTGTCCAAAAGTTAAAGAGTTTTTTCTAACATCTACAGCAACATCTAAAACCTGCCCCTTAATAACTCTTACTAATTTAGCTTGGGCATATTCTCCAACCTGATAATGTAAACCTCTTAAAACTCCTTTTGAAGAAAAAGATTCATTATCCTGGATAAATTTAATATTTTTTCCAATTAAGACATTAAATACATCCTGATTAAAACTTTCAAAAAAATAACCTCTGCTATCATTAAAAATTTTTGGTTCTATTATAAAACATCCTTTTAATTTAGTTTCTTTTACTCTCATCATTCTTTATCCAATAACCCTAATAAATTCTTTCCATAACCACTTTTAAGTAAAGGTTCAGCTAAAGACTTAAATTGTTCTTTATCAATATAACCCATTTCAAAAGCAGCACCTTCAATAGCTCCTATTTTTAAACCTTGTCTTTCTTCAATAACCTCAACAAATTGTGAAGCTTGCATTAAAGATTGAAAAGTGCCAGTATCTAACCAAGCCGTACCTCTATCTAATATACTAACACTTAGCTTGCCTTGTCTTAGGTACTCTTTATTTACATCTGTAATCTCTAATTCTCCTCTATCACTAGGTTTCATGTTTTTCGCAATATCGACAACGGTATTATCATAAAAATAAATACCAGGAACAGCATAATTAGATTTAGGTTTTTTTGGTTTTTCTTCAATAGAAATAGCTTGACCCTTTGCATCAAACTCAACGACACCATAACGTTCAGGATCATGCACCCTGTATGCGTAAATAATACCTCCTTCAGGATTATTATTAGCTTGCAAAAGCTTAGCTAAACCTGTGCCATAAAAAATATTATCACCTAATATTAAAGCTACTTTATCATTCCCAATAAACTCTTCACCAATAATAAATGCTTCAGCTAATCCATTAGGTGCTTCCTGAACAGCATATTCAAATTTACACCCATACTTTTTACCATCTCCCAATAAATCTTTAAACAAAGGTAAATCTTTAGGTGTTGAAATAATTAACACTTCATTTATACCTGCATTCATTAATGTTGAAAGCGGGTAATAAATCATAGGTTTATCATAAATAGGCATCAATTGCTTACTAACTGATAAAGTCAAAGGGTGTAATCGTGTTCCAGATCCTCCTGCTAATATTATTCCTTTCATATTAATTATATTGTTTTTTATAATATGATTGATATGCTCCGCTAGTTACATTATTAAGCCAATCTTCATTACTTAAATACCAATCTATTGTTATAGAAAGCCCTTCTTCAAAAGTTACTGAGGGTTTCCATCCTAATTCTTTATTAATCTTTGATGCGTCTATAGCATATCTTAAATCATGTCCTGGTCTATCTTTAACATAAGTTATTAGCTTTTCTGATGACCCGTTTGGTCTATTTAGTTTAATATCCATTTGCTTACATAATAACTTGACTAAATCAATATTTTTCCATTCATTGAATCCACCAATATTATACGTTTCACTTATATTTCCTTGATGAAAAACCAAGTCAATAGCTACGGCATGATCAACCACATATAACCAGTCTCGAGTATAATTCCCATCTCCATAAACAGGTAATGATTTACCATTAATAATATTATTAATAAAAAGAGGAATTAACTTTTCTGGAAATTGATTTTGTCCATAATTATTAGAACAATTTGTTATCACATAAGGCAGTCCATAAGTTTCACCATAAGCTCTTACAAAATGATCTGAACTAGCCTTTGACGCTGAGTAAGGAGAATTCGGGTCGTATGAAGTTGTTTCGGTAAACAAACCTGTTTCTCCTAAAGAGCCATAAACCTCATCAGTGCTAACATGATAAAATAATTTATTATTAAAATCCTCTTTCCAAGTATTTTTAAAAGCATTTAACAAAATCATGGTCCCAATAACATTCGTTTTAACAAATGCTAAAGGATCTTTTATAGATCTATCGACGTGAGATTCTGCTGCTAAATGAATCACACTATCAAATGAGTACTCTTTAAACAACTCATTTATAAAGAGTTCATCAGTTATATCTCCTTTTATAAAAGTATAATTAGGTTTATTTTCAATATCTTTTAAATTTTCTAAGTTACCTGCATAGGTAAGCATATCTAAATTAAAAACATTATAATCAGGATACTTTTCAACAAAAAGCTTTACTACATGAGAACCAATGAACCCTGCTCCTCCAGTTATTAAAATTGTCATGACTCTATATTTAAAGTTTTGATTGTTTTTTTAAGAAATCACCTAAACCAATAAAAGAAAACACCAATAATGCTAATACAACGAATACTATTGGGAGTACAAACTTCTTTTTGTCTGTCCATTCTCTAATATCATAACCTGATTTTGGGAAATTAGCTAATACATTAATTATGTTTTTTTGGATGGCTTTTGTGCTGTCTATTTCTCTTCTTCGATTTTCATAACTCAATCTTTGTTGAATAATTTTTGACTCATCAACTATTAAACTTCCTCCTGCTGATTCGGCATCTCCCATATACAAATTGGTGCCAGACCCTGGTATTTGCTCTTTTTGAGATTCATTAATTCTAATTTTTAAATATTCTTTAGCTAATGAGTCTGTTTTTTGAACCTGTTGAAGAAGTGAATAGTCTTTCTTTTCTAATATTTCACTATTAGACTTAAGGATATCTTCTAAATAGTCATTATCACAAAGTTGATCTACAAAAGATTCTTCTATTTTTTTATATAGATTTCTATCAGTAGACGCCACTCCTATTCTATGAATAGGAAAACTATAAGTCGTCAAGGATTCTTTAAACCTATCATAGGTCATTTCTAATCGAGATAGTGAATCTAAACGATTATAAAATGCAGAATACATTTCAGCCATGTTATTTTCGTCTAAATCTGGTTCAATATAAAATCCTTTTAAATTAGAGGCTTCCACGCCAGAGATCTTCAATCTTTTTGCTAACTCTGAAGTGTCTTTATCTATATGTGCTAATTGATGAAACTGCTTAATGTTTTCATAAACTTGTCTGGTAGAATTAAAATTGGTTTGAATAAATAAATTGGCTCCATACAATTTCTCAGAATTCATGTCAATAATAAAACCTATACCTCCACCTAAAATAATTGCGGCTGCATACCAAACCAAACGTTTATAAATATGCACTAACAGTAATAAAACAACGTTATAAATACCAATAAAAATACTACCTATAAACTTAAAAAACCGATCAAAAGCATTGCCTATAAGTTTAAACAACTGCCCTAAATCTACTTCTTCAGATTGTGGTTGTGGAGATTCTTTACTCATAATTTTTATTTAATTAAATATTTGTTCTAATATGGTTCTTGTTATTAAATAGGTTGGTCTTACACCCGATGTTCCCAATCCGCCAGAAGCTAGTGTCGCTCCTGTTTCTAAGGGATTATCACTCGCATAATACGCATATCTTACTTTTACATTTGGACTGATACTACCGCGTACTTTAGACGCGGCTTGAATGGCTTTTTGATAGTGAGCACCTTCCATTTCTAACCCTATCACATTCCATGTTGAATTGTAAAAGAATTTCAAAATATCTTTGTTTTGTAAGGACGTGCCCAAAACAGTTATCATAGCCCCTTCATAAACACCAACACCTTGGTTTTCTAAATCTTCTCTTTTTAATTCATTTTCAAAAGGATAATTATCTGCAGTACCTTCAAAGATGTGAGCCGATGGTATCATAATATCACCTTTACCGCCTTCTAAAATCCCTGCTTTACCCATAATAGATAAGGATTCTACATTTAAATGAATTTTATTTCCTTTTGATTTGTATGGCTTCAATAATTCATCAATAGTTTCATAAGCCTGCTCACCAAAAGCATAATCCATAACCAAAATAACAGGTTTTGTTTTATTTAAAAGTGCTTCATCTAATTTAATATCCACTTTTGAATAATCCATTTTGCTCGAATCAAAAATTTGAACATCTATATTAGTTCCTGACGAATCTTTTACATAAATCATACCTTTTTGTAACGCTTCCTTAGTTACTTTATTTCTAAGATTTTCATTCTCTTTTTTACTTAAAGACTCATAAACCTCAAAAATATCTTTCTTAGAATTTATAGTTTTTAAAGCACTTGGAATAAAAAGCGTGTTCATAACACTGTGCATATTCGCACTAATAATATGTAATGGTCTGTCTAAAAGTTTGTTTTTAAGAAGCACTTCCTTTATAGTATCTGCCCATATTTCACCATGAATATGATGTCCTATGCTATCTCTTAATACTGGACTAAAGGTAATTGTTCTCTTTTTTGCATTTGTTTGCTCTTCAATGGCTAACTTTCCTAACCAATATATGATATGTAAAAAACGTTCTGGCTGTTTAATTGTTGCAAATTGATTATAAACGGTTGTTAGCTCTTTAAATGTTCTGCCTAAAATATTAGCCGCATGTGTTATAGCAACTTCTCGATCATCTTGAGTTAGTTTCTTTTTAGATAACACTACTTTTTCAAGTTTTATCCAATCTCTAGTTGTTGTCCCTTCTTCGTCAATTAAAACCCGAGAACTTATTTTATGAGATTCTACAAAAAGAAATGTAAGATGTGTTAAAATATCATAAATATCTGATCGCCCGCGTGTAATCTCAATATTCATTTGTTCGTCATCAATTCTGTAACAATTACGACGTCTTTTTTCTGGAATAATAGGTTTAAAATGCGAATTAGAATAGCCTTCATCACTTGTTAAATTAATAAAAGTACATTCTTCAATCCCAATAGGCAGTCTGTCTATTACATAAAGTAGTCCTTCTAATTCCGCCTTTTCTTCTCCAATAGAACCATATATTTCTGGTCGTAAAAGCAGTAAAGATTCTCTAAGCGTTTCACCAGAAATTCCCATAGGTTTATAAAACCCTCGGTTAAATAAATGGCGCATAGTAATATACATCCTTTCGATGGCATTCGAGCTTTCTTGAGCTCTTGTTCTTTCATGATGTTTTTTATTACTCATACCCATTTTAACTCGCCAAAGATACTATTATTTAGATTAATTATCGTGAGGAAAACCCTCAACAATTTTTCTATCATTTGATAATCTTGGGATTTTATTTTGTCCTCCCAATTTACCAACAGATTTCATATAGTCCTGAAATCCGCCTTTTTTTACCCTTGTAATTTTAAGAGGTTGTAACACCTTGCCAACTATTAAATCGAAATAATAACTATTTTGTTTTTGAAGTGATTCATCTATTTTTCTCGCTAAAGCGGAAAGATTTTTTGGTTCATTTTCAAATTCTATAAACCACTCATGGTATGGTAAACCTTCCTCAGGATTTATTTGAGGCGCAACCGTAAACTCTGAAACTCTTATTGTTGTATTTAAAGTCGCTTCTTGCATCGCTTGTTCTACTTCTTTTGCTATAACATGTTCTCCAAAAGCAGAAATAAAATGTTTAATTCTTCCTGAAACGATAACACGGTATGGTTTCGTTGATGTAAACTCAACCGTATCACCAATATTATAAGCCCATAACCCGGCATTAGTTGAAATTATCATCACATAATTTACACCAATAGCAACATCTTTAATTGTGATTCGTTTTGGATTTTCATTAAAAAATTCGTCGGCTTTAATAAACTCATAAAAAATCCCTGAATTTAATTGCAACAGCATCCCTTTTTCATGCTGCTTATCCTGAAAAGCAAAAAATCCTTCACTGGCAGGATACAATTCTATACTATCCACTTTTCTGCCAATTAAATTTTCAAATTTGGCTCTATAAGGCTCATAATTAACACCTCCAAAAATGAATAAGTTGAAATTCTTGAAAATATCACCGACTTTTTTACCTGTTTTTTGCTGAAGTTTTTCAAAGTACATTTGTACCCATGATGGAATTCCAGAAATAATGGTCATATTCTCTGGAAGTGTTTCTTCAACAATAGCATCTACTTTAGTTTCCCAATCTTCAATACAATTGGTTTCCCAAGACGGTAATCTGTTTTTTTGAAGATATTTAGGGACATAATGTGCTACAATGCCCGAAAGCCGACCTAATTGCACACCATTTTGCTCATTAAGAATAGGACTTCCTTGAAGGAAAATCATCTTTCCATCAACAAATTTGGCATTCCCCGTTTCATGAATATACATTAAAATAGCATTTCTTGCTGCTTCAACATGTGTAGGCATACTTTCTTTGGTAATAGGAATGTATTTTGAACCCGAAGTGGTACCTGATGTTTTTGCAAAGTAAATTGGCTTACCCTTCCAAAGGATATTGTCTTGTCCAGCAACTACTTTTTCAACATACGGTTTTAAAGCTTCATAATCTCTAACGGGAACTCGTTTAACAAAATCTTCATAATTATCAATACTTATAAAATCATGATCTTTTCCAAATTCGGTTCCTGCAGCATTCGCTATTAAGTCTTCAAATACGTTTTGCTGAGTTTCAACAGGGTTATTTGCCCATTTTTGAATCTTTTTACAAACACGTTTTGCAAATGGTTTTGCTAAAGCAGATTTTAATGACATCATTTATTTAAAATCGATAAAATTTGTTGGGTTAATAGGGTAACCATCATTCCAAAGTTCAAAATGTAAATGAGGTCCTGTTGATAGTTCTCCAGTATTTCCTGCGGTGGCAATAACTTCTCCTGCTTTTACTAAATCACCCTGAGATTTTGTTAATGCCGCATTATGCTTATATACAGATATGAGTCCGTAACTATGCTCTATTAATATCACATGTCCTGTGTTAGCTGTCCACTCTGCAAAAATAACAATGCCATCGGCTGTTGCTTTTATCGGGGTGTTTTTTGCGACAACAATATCTACAGCATAGTGCTTTTCTTTTAAATTATAAGGCTCACTAATTGTTCCGTTTACTGGAGGGAATAACACAAAGTTAGTTGAAGATGTTGCCGATTCAAATAAATTATACTTATCTTCTTTATCTACTTTTTCTCGTAAAAGAGAATCTTCGGCTATGGGATTAAAATCGACTTCACTAGCTTCAAGTTTAACCGCTTCTACAATAGAGTCTTTATTAAAATCTGCCGCACTTAAATCACCTTTTAGCACCTGCTTTATTGAAGCAAAATACCTATCGTTCATCGCTATAACTTGCTGTAAAGAATCCGTTTTATAATTTAACTCTGTTGCTTTCTTTTTTAATGCCGTTGAAGAATACCCTGGAATATATTCTCTAAGTGGAGTAAAAGCAATAATTGCATACGTTACACCTATTAAAAAAATTGCAGATAAAGAGGCCAACACAAAAACATTTAAGCGTGTGAGTTTAAGAGATAAGCGTTCTTCAAAAGTGTTTTCATTAAGAATAACAAGTTTGTACTTATCAAGTAA
Source organism: Flavobacteriaceae bacterium HL-DH10 (assembly GCA_031826515.1). Taxonomy (NCBI): domain Bacteria; kingdom Pseudomonadati; phylum Bacteroidota; class Flavobacteriia; order Flavobacteriales; family Flavobacteriaceae; genus Thalassobellus; species Thalassobellus suaedae. The sequence goes on from CP134536.1 coordinate 1,579,070, forward strand.
TTTATGCTTTATTCTTTTTGGCTTCTTTTTTTCTTTCATGTATTTATAACCATTATTTTTATCGGTCACATGTAGCATTCATTTAATCATTTCCATGGGTATCGGAAATTTAGTTATGAATGTTTCATACTAAACAAAAATAAATAGAATTTATTAAAGATACTCCTCTTTTAAACAAAGTATAACAGTCTATTAATTCTCTTTATGCTAAAGTTATACTTTAAACGACATAATTAAACTTTAATTATTAACTTTGCATAACAAAATTAAAAATTATGATCTCATCAAGTATATTTTTAGGAATGATTGGAGCTCCACAAATTATTTTAATTGTAGTGGTTGTTTTATTATTATTTGGAGGTAAAAAAATACCAGAATTAATGCGCGGATTAGGAAGCGGTATTAAAGAATTTAAAGACGCTAGTAAAGAAGACGAAAAAAAAGACGATTCTAAAAAATAAAAAGAAACATATTTAATCAAACAAAAAAACCAACACAATGTGTTGGTTTTTTTGTGGCTCAATTTTAATTAAATCGATTATTTTTCAATTTTTATAGATTTTATAATAGCCTCTAATTCGAATATATAATTACGTTTTTCTACAGACGGTGCATAAGCAAAACCTTCGGCTATTATCCATCTGTTATTAATTTTGTCTTCAATAGCATAGTTTATATAGGGTCCAGCCATAACCGCATTCTTAACTTCCCACATCCCTTTTGTTTCTAATGTTGGCTTATTGTCTAAAATAATTTCTGTATGGAAAGGTGTATATGCATTTTCAGTAATCATATACGAACCCTCTAAAGGACCTGCAATGTATTTTTGACCAATAGAGTCTCTAACTTTTACAATCTGATCGATTATACTTGAATCTTTTTTAATGGCTTTTAATGGTAATTCATATAATAGAATATTAACATACCCTGTTGGAATATCTCTTTTTAACCAATAAAACTTATCCGCTTTGGTTGCTAAAGTTTTTCCTATTCTATAAGCCGTTGGAAACTCTATATTCAATCCTAGATGTTCTTTAATCTCTTTCGCGTTATATAACGATTTTCTTGTTTGCTTTTGTTTTGCTGATATTTCAGTATTCTTAAACGATTCAATTATTTTAGACGTGTTATCATTAAGCACTTTAATGACCTCTTGTTTTGTTTTACCTGAAACGGTAATTACTTTTTGTGGTTGCGAATAAACATTATTCTTAAATGTAATAGCGGGCGTCTTACCCATTTCTATTTTTAGAATCGTTCTGTTTTGTGTAATAAAACCGGAAAATACCTGCGTAGGTATTTGATTAATATTAAAAACAGGTTCATCCTGAGGCAGACCATAAATAGGCGATGCTAATACATTTCTAATAGTTTCTCCAACACTACCATCCCACATGTCGTTGCTTATAACAACAGAAATATCATTTATTTTTCCACTGGAGTCTAAAAGAATTCTTTGGTTTGGTTTTTTGTCGCCACAAGACATTACTAATAATAATGAAAATGCTGCTAAAAATAAATATCGCATAATAAAGTTAAGTTTTGAAGAATTATCCTTTTGAAATTTTAAGTTTCATTCCTGGTTTTAATTTATTACCACTAATATCGTTCCAATCTTTAATATTTTGAACAGAAACTCCAGAAAATTTTTGAGAAATACTCCAAAGCGAATCTCCACTTTGCACTGTATACGTGGTTATATTTCCTGAAAGTGGTTTTGAAGTCGTTTTTTTGGTCACTGTTTTTGCTGTAGAAGTAGGTGCAGCCACATAAGGTTTTCTTGGGTAAATGGTTAACCGTTGTCCAATACTTAAATTGTTGCTTCTTAAACCATTCCACTTTTTAATATCACTCACTCTAACCCCATAAATTCTAGAAATTCTTCCTAAATAATCGCCCGATTTTACTTTGTATCGAATTCTATCATTTGCATTAAAAAATTGCGGTAAAGGCTTTTCTCGTTTGGCAAATTCTGCTTTTGCAAAGGCATAAATACTATCTTCATTATTTACAAATTTACCAATAACCTCATTTGGCAATCGCAACGCATAATTTTCTCCTTTAATAAACGGAATGATATCCAATTTATACGACGGATTTAAAAACTGAAGTTCTTCAACAGGTGTACCTGTTACTTCTGAAACTTGATCGAGCGTAATCATTTCTTTAACCGTTACGGTATCGGTTTCAAAATAGGCTACTTCAGGTTTTAATTTTTTAAACCCATGTGCTTCAGCATACTCAAAAATATACATATTAGCTAAAAAGGCTGGTAAATACCCTGCTGTTTCACGTGGCAAATTATGACGAATATTCCAGTAATTTTGATAACCTCCAGAACGTCTTATCGCTTTTGAAACATTTCCTGGACCGGAATTATACGCTGCTAAAGCCAAATCCCAATCACCAAAAATCTCATATAACTTAGACAAATATTTTGAAGCTGCCTCAGTTGATTTAATGGGATCGCTACGCTCATCAACATAACTACTTACATCTAATCCGTACATTTTACCCGTAGCAAACATAAATTGCCACAGTCCTGTAGCTCCTACTCTAGATTTTGCTCTGGGTTTTAATGCAGATTCTACGATAGCTAAATATTTTATTTCTAAAGGGATATTATAATTGTCTAGCTCCTTTTCAAATAGCGGAAAATAAAATGCACTTAAGGTTATTAGTTTTTGTAAATGTTTCCTTCTGTGTTTTAAATACGATTTTATAACACTTTCTAATGCAGGATTATACTCAACATTAAACGGCGTTCTAGCATCTAGTTCTTTTAACCTTAATTTAAGAGTGTCGGTTGGTAATTCTGGATAATCAATATCTTCAAACGTAAGTTCGGTAACCGATTTATAAATGGTATCATACAAAGCTGTACTATATAATTCTTCATACCACTTTTCATCAAACTGAACTGCTAATTTATTATCCTTTAAATTTTTAATTGAAAAACTATCTGTTTCAACTTCAATAGCCTTAACAAGATTAGTTTTTCCATCGATTATGGAATCTTTAATACTAATTGTTTGTAATGAAATAGAATCTTGATTTTGAGAAAAACAAGTTCCAATATTGAGAAGTGATACTATTATAAAAAAACGAAAAGCCATAAAATCTAGTTCAATTTATTAATGAACGATATTATGGCTAAAATCGTATTTTTTAGGCGAATTTGAAAACGAAATAACGTTTATTCTAAAATAGCAGCTATTCCAGGAAGTGTTTTACCTTCTAAACTTTCTAGCATAGCGCCTCCACCAGTACTTACATAACTCACTTTATGTTCGAAACCAAACTGTTTTACAGCAGCTACAGAATCCCCTCCACCAACAAGTGAAAATGCACCATTTTTAGTAGATTCGGCAATTGAGTTTCCTAATTCAATAGTTCCGTTTGCAAAACTTTCCATTTCGAAAACACCAAGAGGTCCATTCCAAAGTATTGTTTTAGATTTCATAACAACATCATGAAATAATTTAATAGATTTTGGACCTGCATCAACACCTTCCCAACCATCAGGAATGGCATTTATATCTACTATTTGCGTATTTGCATCATTACTAAAATCATCTGCAGCAACAACATCAACAGGAATATGTATTTGCACATTTTTTTCTTTTGCTTGCTTTAAAATATCTAAAGCTAAGTCCATTTTATCATCTTCACAAATAGAGTTACCTATTTTTCCACCCTGAGCTTTAACAAAAGTAAACGACATACCACCACCTATAATTAAGTGATCTACTTTATCTAGTATGTTTTCAATAATAGTGATTTTTGAAGAAACCTTAGCCCCACCAAGTACTGCTAAAACAGGCTTTTCTCCAGTTTCCATTACTTTTTGAATGCTTTCTATTTCTTGTGCTAATAATTTTCCGAAACATTTTTTGCCTTCAAAAAACTGTGCGACAATAGTAGTAGAAGCATGTGCTCTATGCGCTGTACCAAAAGCATCATTTACATAAACATCTCCTAGTTTAGAAAGTTTCTCTGCAAATGCTTTATCGCCAGCAGTTTCTTCTTTATAAAAACGTAAATTTTCTAATAATAGCACTTGTCCAGGTTCTAAACTAGCAGCAGCAGCTTCAACATCTGCTCCAATACAATCAGGCACAAATTTTACTTCTACACCTAAAATATCTTCAACTTTAGCTGCAATATGCTTTAACGAAAACTCATCTTGAAATCCTTTTGGACGTCCTAAATGAGACATTAAAATACAACTTCCACCATCTTCTAAAATTTTGATGATTGTTGGTTTTGCAGATACAATTCTAGTAGCGTCTGTTACTTCAAACTTTTCATTTAATGGCACATTAAAATCTACACGAATTAATGCTTTTTTATTTTTAAAATTAAAATCATTAAGAGTTTTCATTTATATATTGTTTTGTTTTATAAGTAATTATTTCACAAATGTAACTAATTAAACAACCTATTCAAACGTGTTTTTTTACGAAAACGATTGAACCTGTTAAGAATTATAAAAAAATTATATTTCCGTTGATAATTTACATTTTAATGCATAGGATAATGGTTACCTACAAATTTATATTCAAGACAATCTATTCTTTTAACAAAACCAAAAAAATTATGTAGGTTTGTCTCATGCTTTTTCAAGATGTTTTAGGGCAAGATCATATTAAAAACCATTTAACCACAAGTGTTGATAATGGTAGAATTCCTCATGCACAATTGTTTGTTGGTAACGAAGGTTCTGGTACTTTGCCAATGGCTATTGCTTATGCTCAATATATTTTATGTAGCAATTCTAACGGAGAAAACAATACAGGCAATGATGCTTGCAATCTAAAATTTAAAAATGTTTCGCATCCCGATTTACATTTCGCTTTTCCAGTAACTACTAGCGATAAGGCTAAAAGCCACCCTGTTTCTAGTCATTATTTAGAAGAATGGCGCCAACTTTTAAAAGAACAGCCTTATGGTAATTTATTTGACTGGTATAAACTTCTGGGTGTTGATAACAAGCAAGGACAAATTGGTGTTGATGAAGCTCATGATATTGTAAAATCTCTCACTTTAAAATCTTATGAAGGTGGTTATAAAGTGATGCTTATTTGGATGGCTGAAAAAATGAATATTGCCTGCGCCAACAAGCTTTTAAAACTCATTGAAGAGCCACCAAATAAAACCATATTTATTCTTATTGCTGAAGACGAAGAGCAAATAATTAATACGATAAGATCACGATGCCAAATATTGCATTTTCCTCCTTTGGCAGAAAATGTTATTAAAGATGCTTTAGTTAAGCAATATAATCTAGATCTAACTGTTGCGACTAAAATTGCACATCAATCTAACGGAAATTATAATAAAGCTTGCGATTTAGTCTATCATGATTCTGAAGATATACAGTTTGAAACTTGGTTTATTTTCTGGATTCGTAGTGCTTTTAAAGCCAAAGGAAATAAAGCCGCTATACACGATTTAATTTCTTGGAGTGAAGATATTGCAAAAACAGGACGCGAAACTCAAAAACAATTTCTTAATTTTTGTTTAGATTTTTTCAGACAAGCCTTACTCCTAAATTATAATGCTACAGATTTAGTGTATTTAGAACCTAAAACAGAAAAGTTTAAATTAGAGAACTTTGCTCCATTTGTACATGGGAATAACATTATGGATATTTCAAATGAATTACAAGACGCCATTTATCATATTGAGCGTAACGGAAATTCTAAAATTATCCTAACCGATTTGTCTATAAAATTAACGCGTTTACTTCATAAAAAAGCTGAGTAAACAAAAAACACTCTGCTAAAATTTCTTTCAACAGAGTGCTAATTATTTGTAAATCAGTATTTTATACTATTATAACTTTTTATGATCGGCATTTAAAGCCTCTAAAATAGTTTTGGTTAAATCATTTTCATCTGCACCATACATAACTGTTGCAGCGGCATCACTAGTTCCTAAAATGAATGTATATCCGTTGGTTTTTCCATAGTCTTTAACAAAATCTTTTACTTTAATTATTACTGAATCTATTTCTACTTGAAAAGACTGTTGTAATTGTTGTTGTTCAAATTGCATTTGCTGTTGTAACTGTTGTTGCTTTTGTTGTAAACCTCCCATTAATTCTTGAGCTTTTTTCTGAGATGATTTTTGAGCTATTGTTTGAGTACTTTGAGCCTCGGCTTGAAACGCCCTACCAATACTATCAGCTCTTTTTCTAAAAGCTTCTTCTTTTACTTTAAATTTAGCTTCTACATCTATCTTTTCTTGGAAATCGTTAATAACTGTTCCATTATCTACAAAACCAATCTTATTTGGTTTTTCACAAGAAGCTAATACTAACATAGCTAAGGCAACATAAATAATTTTTTTCATCTGTTTTAATTTATTCTTTAATTGGTTTTGTTTTTTTAATTCCGAACAAATGTAATAAAGTAAACTATAATGTAAAACGGAATTTTTTTGAAATATATAACTCTTAAAATAATTTACTGTTAAGTTCTACTTAAAAATATATTAGAAGGTTTTTCATTAATATCATAGAGATCGAAAACTAATAGAATATGGTTGATAAATTAAATTATTCATTAAAAAAGAGAAGCATAATAAATTCTTATACTAATAACAAAAACAAATAACAAAAACTTATTAAAAACGAATCCATATAAAGCGATTTAAGCCATTTTTAAATAAACTGCTTGTGTTACGAAAGGCAAGTGCCTTAAAACACAATATCACTTTCGCAAATGCGTTTTACTTGTTTTTTATGATATAAATTAATGAAGATGCTTCTTTTGTCTTGAAAGATTTTAAATTTGAAACCAACCCTATCCAAAAACCTTTAATAGGATTCATTTTTCCAGATTTATATTTTTCTGAAAGTAAGCTCACATAAAAAGCATCAAATAACATCGGTTTTACTTTTTTCACTTCCATTGAAACTTTTGAGACTAATTTAGAAATAGAACTTTTATTAAAATGCCAAAGGTGTCTTGGTACATCAAAAGCAGCCCAATAATTTTTATAATATAACGCATCGTAACTTTTATAATTAGGAACCGCAATTATTAAAGTACCATTTGGTTTTAATAATTTTTTAAAAGCAGCTATTTGTTCTTCTAAATCTGGTAAATGCTCTAATACATGCCAAAGCGTAATAACATCAAAACTTTCTGGTTTAAACTTTGAAAGCTGATCTGTATTAAAAACCAAATCGTTTGTTTTTTTATTTGCTATGTCTCTTGCTTGGTTGTTTGGTTCAATTCCAGTTACGTTCCAATTATTATCTTTCGCAGTTTGTAAAAAGTCGCCTGTACCACATCCAACATCTAACAAATTTTTTGTATCTGAAGCAAATGAATTTATTAGTTTTAATTTCTTTTTTAAAGAGATTGTTCTAACTAAATGATATACTTTTTCAAAAAGATTACGTTGCGAATCTGTATGCGAAATATAATCTTCGCTTTTATAATACTCAGGTAATTTATCTAAAGTTGGTTGCGGCATGGTTTCAAGAAAACCATATTCTGAATTCTGAATTAATTCGAATTCTTCACCAGAAACAGAATAGTCTTTTACTTTTAAATACGTATGATTTGAGTTTTTATTTACCACGAATTCCAGAATGTTATTTATAAAAATATCTTTTAAAAATGGATTCCTGCCTACGCAAGAATGACAACGTTTTATCTAAATTATTTTATGTTCCACGTGGAACGTTTATAAATAAAACCTCTTTATCAAGAAATTTATCTTCCCATATAAACCAATAATACAGAAATATCATTTGGCGAAACACCACTAATTCTTGATGCTTGTGATACGGTTGTTGGTTGTATTTTTTTAAGTTTTTCACGCGCTTCAAAACTCATAGATTTAATTTGTGAATAATCGAAATTCTCTGGAATTTTCACATATTCTAATCTACTTAATTTGTCGGCGTTATTTTTTTCTTTAGCTATATATCCAGAATATTTAACTTGAATTTCCGCCTGCTCAATAACTTCGTTATCTAAATTATTATCTTGAATATATTGTTCAACTGCTTCAAATTTTCTAATATCATCAATTGTGATATTAGGTCTAGAAAATATTTTAAACATCTTATCAGACTGTTTAACTAATGCCGATCCTTTAGATTCTAAAACAGGATTTGCTTCTTCTGGTTTAACACTCGTATCACTAAAAAACTTAACAAACTTTTCAGCTTCATTATGTTTTTGCTCCATACGTCTTAAACGTTTTTCACTTGCCAAACCTATACTAAAACCTTTGGGTGTTAATCTTAAATCAGCATTATCTTGGCGTAATAAGGTTCTGTATTCCGCCCTTGATGTAAACATTCTATATGGCTCTTCAGTCCCTTTAGTAATTAAATCATCAATCAACACTCCAATATAAGCTTCGTCCCTTCGTAAAGTAAAAGCCTCCTTTTCTTGAGTTTTCAAACTTGCATTTATACCTGCCATCAAACCTTGAGAAGCTGCTTCTTCATAACCTGTAGTCCCATTAATTTGTCCGGCAAAATATAAACCTTCAACTAACTTGGTTTCTAAAGTATGCTTTAATTGTGTTGGCGGAAAATAATCATACTCTATAGCATAACCAGGTCTAAAGAATTTTACGTTTTCAAAACCAACGACAGAACGCAAGGCTTTAAACTGAACATCTTCTGGTAACGATGTTGAAAAACCATTCACATAAACTTCACAGGTTTTCCAACCTTCTGGTTCAATGAATAATTGATGCCTATCCTTATCTGCAAACCTATTTATTTTATCCTCAATAGAAGGACAATAACGCGGGCCTAAACTTTTAATTCTACCATTAAACATAGGCGACCTATCAAACCCTTCTCGAAGCAAGTCATGCACCTCAAGACTCGTATAAGTCATATGACAAGAACGCTGATTTTCTAATGGTTTTGTAATATCTAAATAAGAGAATTTTTCAGGATTTTCATCCCCAGGCTGTTCAACCATTTTAGAATAATCTAAAGAACGTCCATCCACTCTTGGGGGTGTTCCCGTTTTCATTCTACCAGATTCAAAACCTAAATCAACAAGTTGTTCTGTAATTCCAGTAGCCGCTTTTTCACCTGCTCTACCTCCACCAAAATTCTTGTCGCCTATATGAATTAATCCATTTAAAAAAGTACCGTTTGTAAGCACAACAGACTTTGATCTAATCTTAATTCCTAAAGACGTTTTCACACCAACTACCTTATGATTTTCAACTAATAAACCAGATACCATTTCTTGATAGAAATCAAGATTAGGCGTTCCTTCTAAAAGTAATCGCCAATCTTCAGCAAAACGCATTCTATCACTCTGCACTCTCGGACTCCACATAGCTGGTCCTTTAGATTTATTAAGCATTTTAAACTGAATAGCAGACGTGTCAGAAACAATACCACTATAACCTCCAAGCGCATCAATCTCTCTTACAATTTGTCCTTTAGCAATTCCGCCCATAGCAGGATTACAAGACATTTGCGCAATGTTTTGTAAACTCATGGTAACAAGTAATGTTTTACTTCCCATATTAGCAGCAGCAGCAGCAGCTTCACTTCCTGCATGTCCTGCTCCAACAACTATAACATCATAAACCTCGTTAAACATAACTATATTATTTAATATTTATTAAAGACGTTTCGACTGTGCTCAACGTGAAAATTTAATTCCAACTTAACATGTTCCACGTGGAACACATTTATAATTTCAGTTTGCAAATATACGTTGTTTCTTGATTACTGATCTAATTGACCTAAGTAGTGGTTTTCTTTTTCACGCATGATTTTAGCATCGTCATCAGTTTTGTCTTTATATCCACAATAATGAAGTACGCCATGAATAATAACACGATGTAATTCTTCTACAAAAGACACATCAAAATCTCTAGCATTATCAGCTACTCTTTCAACCGAAATATAAATATCACCTTGTATTAATTTTCCCATGGAGTAATCAAAGCTAATAATATCTGTTAATGTATCGTGATTTAAGAATTCTACATTTAATTTATGAAGGTATTCATCATCACAAAAAACATAATTGATTTCTTCTAGCTTATATGATTCTAATGAGATTGTATCTGAAATCCATTTAGAAATAACAGTCTCGTCGTCTAATTTAAAATCTGTTTCGTAATTAAAACTAATCATTTGATTGCTTAAAATATTCTTGTACTTTCTTCTTGTAAACTTGCTGCAAAGGTAATGTTTGTCTATTCAATATTTCAGTGGTTTGAAAATATTGTTTAGCAGTTGGAATTTGATTATTTAAGTTGTTATCAAATTCACTTTTATTTGTTTCAGATTCACGTTTATTATCTTCGCCTTGTTCAAAAGCAGCGTTATCCATTTTTAACAATTGATGTTTTAAATCCATCATTTTTTGAAGCGTTTCATTAGTAAAACCTTTGTTTAATAAATCGAGTTCTACCTCTTCCATTTTTGCTAATAAAGATTTTCCATTGCCAGAATTACCCCTTCCTTCTTTTGCATCCTTTGCAAGCCTCTTTTCTAAAGCGTTTCTTAATTCTTGTTGCTGTTGATAAATTTTAAACAGTTCGCCATTCATATCTTCATTAGAACCTTCGCCTTCTCCGCCAGAGCTTTCACCATTTTCTCCTTCACCTTGTTTCTTTCCTTGTTTACCATCTTTACCCTTAACACCCTCCTTATCACCTTCTCCTTCTTTGTTTCCTTTTCCTTTATCAGGTTTTCCTTGTTCTCCTTTTTTCATGCCATCCTTCATCATTTCATTAAGCTGTTCCTGACTCATAATAATATCTGGAAGTTGCATATCACCTTCGCCTCCTTGACCTGCAGACATGCTCATACTTTCTTGCATATTATCTAAAACATCGCTTAAATAGTCTGCTAAATTATTAGCCGCTGTAATTACAAATTGCTGACTGGAAACACCTTGATATAATTGATTTTCGGCTAGTAGATTTAATGATTTATCTATATTATAAAAAACCTCTGTGATTTCATTATTCACTTTTTCAGAGATTTTAGACTGCCTTAAAGACAAAGCAAATAAACTATCATCAACATGTTCAAAATGCTCTTTTAACTCATTTTGTTTTATTAAATAAGTTGAAAATTTATTGTGGTTAGCATCAACAGATTTAAACTGATTCATAAGCGCTTCTTGATCAAAAGAAAAAAGCACCAAATTATCTAACACCTGACGCAACATTTCCATATCTTCTTGCATTTGTTCACCTCCACCAGCTTGCATTGCATTAGACATTTTCGCACTCATATTTTTCATTTTTTGAGCCGCCTTCTTCTGACTTTTTTGTGCGTTCTTTAAACCTTCATTTGGTTGATTTTCATTTGTATCTTGAGGATCTTTTTGTTCCTCATTTTTCTCTAATTGCTCAGAAGCCTTTTTTTGATCGTCATCAATTTCCTTTTCATCTAACTTATCTCTTGGAATATCAATGGGCTTTTTTAATTCCTTACTATCCTTTTCCAAATCTTCAATTTGCTTTTTAAAATCTTCAAAAGCTTTATTTAATTCATCTTGCTTTTCTTTTGTATTTTCTTCTTCATCTTTAGTTGAAAGCCTTTCTTGTTCCTCAGCTAATTGCTCTAAATCATCTTTAAGCTTTTCTAACTTCTTTTCAACATAAAAACGTTTTGTTAATTCTAACAACTGTTCTAAACTTCGCTTTTTATTTTTATTTTGTTTAGCAAGTTCATCCAACTTCTTTACTAATTCTTCCTTACCTATTTTCTCATGAAGTTTTTCAATTTCTTTTAAAAGCTTTTCATCTTTTTGAAGCTTTTCTTCATTCTCTTTTAATCGCTCTTTTAAATCCTCTTTAAACAGATCTTCCTTTGGATTCTCTTTTTGAAATTCTTCTAAATTATTTTTAAGTTTTTTATTGAAACTCTTCATCATGTCGTCTTGTTCCTTCTGACGCTTAAAAAATGATTCTAATTTCTTTTTATCATTAAAATTTAAAGTAGATTTCTCCTTACTCGTTTTTGTTAACTCATCAAGCTTTTTATCTTGCTCTTCAAACGTCTTTAAAGACTTATTCAAATCCTTTATAGATTCGCTTTGTTGCTTTAAGTTCTTTTCAACCTCTTCATCTTTGGTTCGTTTTCTGTAATTAAACACATTACTCTTTACACTTTTACGCCCGTTAACTAAATCATTATCAATTACTTGAAAGTACACATTATAAGAAATACCAGCTTCTATTTCTAAATTATTAGGAAACGCTGTAATAAAATCTGAAATATTAGAATTTGAATAACCCAAGGTTTTAAATACCTTATTTGCCTCATTATCAGTTGGATAATAAACCAATTGTAGGTTACTAAAACCATAATCATCACTTATTTGTCCGTAGAAATATAAGGTTTGTAGATCTAAAGTATCCTTTTCTACCTTGATGTTAATCTCTGGATATTCATCTTTAATTACATCAATTCTAAAATCTAAATTTTCGTAGTCTGTTAAATTACTGTTGCTCGTGCTTAATGTATAATCGAAATTATTAAAAACTTGCTTATTAGCTTCAAAAATACCATACATACCAACATTAAAACCAATCGTATCTTTGGCGTATAAATTAACATGGTCGGTTGCTTTTGTTTTAAGTTGCCAATTAATTTTCGTGCCTTCAGGAACAACAGCATTACCTGTACCCTTCAAAACTTCGTCTTGCTTTTTAGTATAATTAGGATAGTCTAAAACCATTTCAAAACTTAACAAAGAAGGCACTTCAACAACACTTAATGTATAAGGTTTAGAAGTAATATCGTTAGCTGTTAATTCAAAATCGATATTAGTTTTAGGTTGCGAAAACACATATTCAAATTCACCAATCCTTTTCTGTTGTAAAAAATAAGTTTCGTTATTATAAACTATTTGAGCAGATTCTGGCATCACCTCACCCACTACTTTAACAATTAATTTGAAATCTTTATTTTCAATAGCATTTAACTCATTATTCACTACAAAAAATTGAAACGGTGCTGGTGGCTCATAAGCCGTTTTATAATGCACCACACGCTCATAACTATTACTAAACCAATTAGAATTGCCTGTTAAAAATGTAATCAATACAATTAAAACAGGAATAATAGCGTATTTAAAATAAGAAATGTTCTTTTTAAAATTAATCGCTAGTTTAAAAGGAATTGGATTTAGCTCTAAAGATTTCTGTTCGATACTTGCTAATAATAATTCCGATTTCGATTCATTTTCATTTAGCTGAAGTACATTTAATAACTTATCGTTTACTTCAGGAAAATGATGACCAATAATTTTTGAAGCGTCTTTATAATTTATACCCTTTTGAAGTTTGAATAATTTGGCTAACGGAAAAAATATAAACTTGACAAGTAAACCGAATTCAACACCAATAAATAGCCAAAATAAAATGGTTCTTGCTATTGTGTTAAGCCATAAAACATGCTCAATAAATAAGGTAAAAAGAAAATATAATAAGCCAATGGCAAAAAACAAAATAGCACCTTTAAGCAATTCATTGGTATAATAACGCCTAATAAAAGCTTCTAATTTACCTTGTATATTTTCGAAATTATTCATGATTTGGGTAGATTTCCGCCTTCACGGAAGTGAAAAAACTAATTTAATAGACTAAACTACAATTTTATTTTTTACGAGATTTATAATTAAGTGTTAATTAAGATGTTCTGTTTAATAAAAAGCAAAAAACTTCTGGCTTCTAGTTTCGGTCTTCTGTCTTAATACATATCTTTGCAACAAATTTACAAAACATGACCAACAATGTTCGTGTGCGTTTTGCACCAAGCCCAACAGGACCTCTTCATATAGGAGGTGTTCGTACAGCGTTATTCAATTATTTATTCGCTAAAAAACATAACGGAACTTTTATTTTAAGAATAGAAGATACCGATCAAAATCGTTACGTTGAAGGTGCCGAACACTATATTATTGATGCTTTAAATTGGTGTAACATGCCTTTTGATGAAGGTCCAGGAAAAAATGAAAGATTTGGCCCTTACAGACAAAGTGAACGTAAACATTTATACAAGCAATATGCTGATGAATTAATTGCAAACGGCAACGCCTATTATGCTTTTGATACGGCTGAAACTTTAGATTTTCACAGAAAAGACCATGAAGCTAAAGGAAAAACCTTTATCTATAATTGGCATAACCGTTTAAAATTGAGCAATTCTTTATCTCTTAGCGCGGAAGAAACTCAAGCTAAATTAGACGCTGGTGATGATTATGTTATTCGTTTTAAGAGTCCGCAAGATGAAACCTTGCATTTAACAGATATTATTCGTGGCGATATAAAAATTGATACCAATGTTTTAGATGATAAAGTATTATTTAAAAGTGATGGTATGCCAACCTATCATTTAGCTAATATTGTAGACGATCATTTAATGGAAATCTCACATGTTATTCGTGGAGAAGAATGGTTGCCGTCTTTAGCATTACACTACCAATTATACAAAGCATTTGGTTGGGAAGCTCCAGAATTTGCGCATTTACCCCTTATTTTAAAACCAACAGGAAAAGGAAAATTAAGCAAGCGCGATGGCGATAAATTAGGTTTCCCTGTGTTTCCGTTACAATGGACAGACCCTAAAACCAACGAAGTATCTAGAGGTTATAAAGAAGATGGTTATTTTCCCGATGCTATGATTAATTTCTTAGCTTTTTTAGGATGGAACCCAGGAACAGAACAAGAAATTTTTAATCTTGAAGAACTTATTGAAGCCTTCGATTTAGAGAAAGTAAACAAATCTGGCGCACGTTTCGATCCCGATAAAATTAAATGGTTTAACCACCATTATATGCAAGAGCAATATAATGAAGATTTAGCTGAAGCTTTTAAAAATAGCCAAGTTGAACTATCTGAAATTGATGTTGAATACATAGCTTTAGTTGTTGGCTTAATAAAAGAACGCGCCACTTTTGTGTCCGACTTTTGGAACTTAAGTCATTTCTTTTTTACGGCACCAACATCGTATGATGAAAAGGCTTCTAAAAAAGCCCTTAAAGAAGGTACTGATGCTATTATGAATCAAGTAATTTCTATTATAAATACTATTGAAGATTTTACTGTAGAAAACCTTCAAACCGAAATTAAAGGCTGGATAACCTCTAACGACATTAGTTTTGGTAAAGTTATGATGCCTTTACGATTAGCATTAGTAGGTGCTTTACAAGGACCTGATGTGTTTGATATTATGTATATGATTGGAAAAAATGAAACGGTTAAGCGTATTGAGAATATTGTAAAAACACTGTAATTAAAACTAAAGTTATAGTACAAATTATTAAACCTCTCCATAGAAATATGGGGAGGTTTTTTGTTGAACTTGAATTGAATTTATCAGAAAAAATAGCTAACTTCGTTAAACGTCTGATATTAAACATTAAAACGATTTCTTATCATTATAGTTGTGTTTCATACTTAAAAACGTTTAGCGTAAAAAAATGAAGAAAGAAATAAAACTTCTAAAATGAATCCAGAGGAGGAATTGAAATTAGAAATACTACAACTACACGATTTATATTGGTTCAGTTATTTAAAAGGAGACATTTCAGTAATGGCTGATTTACTGTCTGAAGAATATACGCAAATAGGTAGTGCAGAGCGTGAGGTTTTTTTTAATAAAAAAGAAGCCGTTCAATTTCTATATGAAACGATTGACCAAGTAGCTCACAAATTTGAAATGCGAAACAGAAATACTTCTATTGAGTTACTGAACGATACTTTTATAGTTTATGAATTATGCGATGCGTATGCACTTGTAGATAAAAAATGGCTGTTTTATAATAAATTTAGATCCACTACCCTACTCAAAAAAGAGAAGCTTGGATGGAAATTTATTCATCAACACAGCTCATTTTCAGATAGTGGAACATCTGAAGGTCAAAATATATCTATTGAAAAAATTACGGCTGAAAACCAGCACCTTCAAAATGCCGTAAAACAACGAACCATTGAATTGGAGGAACAGGCAACAATTTTGGAACAGGCTAATTTTGATTTGAAGAACTCTTTAAAAGAATTGCAATCAAAAAACCTGATTATAGAAGAACAAAAAAAGGCTTTACTTCAATTAGATGCTGCTAAAACACGATTTTTTGCGAACGTATCACATGAATTACGAACACCGCTTACGCTAATTCTTTCTCCTCTTAGCACAGCGTTAAACAGCAAAATACTTGATGATGAAAATAAAGCCTTAATTTCTCTTGCCAAAGAACAAACCAATGAATTGTTAGAGCTCGTTAATGAAATACTCGACTTAACAAAATTGGAATCTAATAAAATGAAGATTAAGGAAGAACCTACCGACGTGTATCAACTAATGCGGCGACTCATTTCAACTTTTGAATCTTATGCCAAACAAAAAAATATCAATTTAATATTTGAGTTTGCTAAAAATATGCCGCATGGCCTAATGTTAGACAAATTGAAAATCGAACGCATTTTCAATAATTTATTATCCAACGCCTTAAAATTCACGCCTATAAACGGAACCATTACCGTAACCATAAAAGACAAAGTTTACGACTGGCTAATAGAAGTAACAGATACCGGAAATGGCATCCATCCAGATGATTTACCTCATATTTTTGATAGGTTTTACCAAACCAACCAACTAGAATTACCAGTAGAAGGAGGTACAGGTATTGGTTTGTCTTTGGCCAAAGAATTGGCCACAATAATGCACGGAGAATTATCTGTAATTAGTACATTAGGCAAGGGAGCCTCTTTTACCTTGATTTTACCTAAAAAAGAAGTAATAGGTTATACAGACGACAGTTTAACTATTGACCCCATCATTACAAACAAAATATCAATTAACAAACTTAAAATTCTCGATCCACTACAACAAGATATAGGTAGTAATAAGCCTACTATTTTAGTGGTTGAAGATAATTACAGTTTGCGTTCTTATTTACAATTTATATTATCTGAAGATTTTTATGTGCTTACCGCCGAAAACGGACAGGAAGCACTCATAACCCTAAATCAAATCTCGCAAGTAAAAAAGGATACACCCGATCTAATTATTTCTGATGTAATGATGCCTGTAATGGATGGTTTCAAACTATTAGAAACCCTTAAAACCAATGAGAACTTATGGATGATTCCTGTTGTAATGCTTACTGCTAGAGCTGAAATAGAAGATCGACTAACGGCATTGCGTATTGGCGTTGATGATTATTTAACAAAACCCTTTGAAGAAGCAGAGTTGTTTGCTCGTATTAATAACTTATTGAATAATGTTAAAAAGCGTAAGAACATAAGCCCTAAAAAGCTGAAGGCTAATACTAAAATATCAAGTGTATCGCATTCATCTGATAAGTCAACGCTCTGTATTCCCGATCAGGAATGGCTTGCCAAATTAGAAGAAAAAATAAAATCAAATATTAGTAATTTCAATTTGTCTGTAGACACACTAGCAAATGAATTATTTATAAGTCGTGCTCAATTTTTTCGTCGTGTACAAGCCCTAACAGGTATGACTCCTTTGCAATATATAAAGGAAATCAGATATGCTTTTGCAAGAAATTTACTTGAGACTAAAAATGTGCGTAGTGTTAAAGCAGCCTCTTATGCCATTGGAATAAGAAAAGTACAATACTTCTCTGAAAAATATAAAAAACGCTTCGGAAAATCTCCTTCTGAATATTTAAAATAAGCTACCCATACTATCGAGCTAAATCTTAAACAATTTTAACAATGAGACCATTAAGGTGTGTTATGATACTAATGAGGCGCACAACATACAAATGAGTTGTATAAACGAGATTTTTAGATCAAACATTTAAATAATCTTTGTGATGTTAAAATTGGGAAAGCCGAAAACCAACCAGAGTAGGCAATCATAATAATCTAATCAACATGAATACTACAACTAAAATCTTTACAGTTATTATTACAGTTATTATAGCTACGTCATGGAGCTGTAAACAAGAAAACAAAAATCCTGAAAAAGAAGAAACGCCCAAATCAGCCACTGTAGAAGAACTTGGACAAATGAACCGAGACTTTGCAAAAGCATTAAATGCAAAAGATGCTGTAGCCGCAGCTGCTGTTTACAGCAAAAATGCTTCTATCCTGCCACCAAACGAACCTATTGTTACAGGACGTGCTAACATTCAAGCGTATTGGCAAGGAGCTATTGATGCCGGAATTATTGATGCAACCGTAAAAACGATTGATGCTAAAAGTGAAGGTAACCTAGGATACGAAATTGGAACGTTTACAATGCGGTTTCACGGAGCGAATAACGATACAATAGTTGAAGTAGGTAAATACACAGAAATACTTGAGCGCAATAAGAAGGGAAAGTGGATTTCTACCTATGGTATGTGGAGTAGTAACGCACCAATGTCAACAGAATAAAAGTACGAATGCTCAATAAAACCCATAAGTAATTACTTGTTCTCACCTACTTCTGAAAACCCTTACGGGTTTTCAGAAGTAGGTGTACTTGCAAAATTGAGTGATAACCCACTCAAATACTCATAGCCAAGATTATTAAACAAACATTTCAAAATAAAGAATACTAAAACGAAACCATAGCTCCAAAAACCAACATGGTTTGATTTCCTTTAAAACGAGAACTTCAACCAATATATACTCAACGATTGACTTTCTTGTTTCTTAAAAAAACCTATAAACTGTCTTATTTTTTTCGCCTATTTTCTTAAATAAATTTAATTCCAACCCTTTCTTTAAATCTCTACTTGCTGTTGCAGAAGAAATATCTTTAAAAACAGCCATATAGTCTTTTCTGCTAAACTCTGTTTTATTTAATGAAACGAAATACTCCAATCTGTCTTGTTCATTAAATGTCCTATTATTAAAATTTAAAAGTTCGCTAATAGACGTGTTAATAACGTCTAACATATATTCAATAAAGGTTGTTGATTGTCCAGATTTGTCACTTTCTGCTAAAGCTTTATAATATTCTTCTTGGTTACTACTAATTAAGGTTTCAAAAGGCAAAAATTCAAAAACTGGATATTTTTCCATAAGAATTAATGTTTGCCATAATCTCCCCATTCTACCATTTCCATCTAAAAAAGGATGAATAAATTCCATTTCGTAATGAAATACGCAACTTTTTATGAGCTCAATTTCATTTTCATTTTTTAAATATTTAAATAGGTCTTTCATTAAAAACGGAACGTTTTCAAATGGAGGCGCCAAATGCTCTACTTTAGAACCTTTTACAATACCAACACCTTGTTTTCTATATTTTCCAGCATCTTCAATTAAATTTTCCATTAAATCTTGATGCGCTTTTAAAAAAGATGTTTCTTTTTTTGGATGGTACTTTTCTAAATTTTCATAAATCTTAATAGCATTTAAAACCTCAACAACGTCTTTTTTAGGAGCAATGACTCTTTTGTTTTCTATAAGTGCTGTAATCTGATCTTCTGTTAATGTGTTTCCTTCTATTTTTAACGAAGAATGAATGGTTTTAATTCTATTCTGTTTTCTTAATTTAGGAGAAGGTCTATTTAGAAAGTTAGCATTTACTTCACCTATTTTTTCAGAAATAGATGTTATTAACTTTAAAATTTTATGTGTTATTTCGTAAGGAGGTTTCATTTTAATAGTATCAAATGATACTATCAAAGATACAATCATTTACTTGTAAACAATTATATAAAACAAAAAAATAAATTGAGCACAACAATTAATTAAAGCAGAAACCTTAACAAGCTTTAATAAATACCATTAAAAAGAAGTAAAAATGTAAAAAATTAAAACGAAACCAAAGCGCCCAAAACCAACATGGTTTGGTTTCCTTTAAAACGAGAATTTCCACCAGCTGTATCTAACTCTTGGTTTTCTAGTTTCTTCAAAATATTTGTAAACCCATAAATGTATTGAGCTTTCAACTTTAAATTCTTAATGCCAACTGAGGCTCCAATGGCTCCATTTAAATTAAATTGAGAAATATCGGCAATGTCTTCAGCTGTTAAATTATTATAATTATTTATAACATAGCCTTCTTTACCTTTCTCTTTAAATTCTAACTTACCATTGTATTGTAACATGGGGCCAACATCAATAGTAAAATGATCCGGGATCACTTTTATATGTCCTAACAACGCTACTTGAGCAGCAAACATTTTGTAATCTATAAACTCATCAGAAGTACTAGAACTATTTGGTTTGCCTAAAATACCAATAGTACTTTCTGAAAGTTGCATACCAAAACTCATATTATACCAACGGTGAGGAATATCAACGGTTGCCAACAAGCCTCCTAAAAAACCATCACCTTGTTTAGTAATAAAATTATTCGTCGAAACATCAAATTTTGTAACTCCTCCAAAAATACCAATACCATTACTAATTCGATAATTTCCTCTTTGTGAAAAACTTTTTGTAACAAAACACATACAAATTGCTACTAATAGGAAAGATTGCTTAAATTTCATTGTTAACATTATAAGTCACCAAATATAACATAATTTTAGTATCTTAATTTTTATAACCATTTTTTAAATAAGACATTATGAACTTCTTTTTTCCAATTATTATTTTCTTAGGATTGATTATCCTAATCTCATCATTCTTTATTGTTAAACAACAAACCGCAGCTATTATTGAGCGCTTTGGGCGTTTTCAAATAATTAGACAATCTGGATTACAACTAAAAATTCCGTTAGTTGACAAAGTTGCTGGCAGACTAAGTTTAAAAATTCAGCAATTAGATGTTATTATTGAAACTAAAACTTTAGATGATGTTTTTGTAAAACTAAAAGTATCTGTACAATACAAAGTCATACGCGAAAAAGTATATGATGCTTTTTATAAGTTAGATTATCCTCACGATCAAATTACGAGTTATGTGTTTGATGTGGTGCGTGCCGAAGTACCAAAAATGAAATTAGATGATGTATTTGTGAAAAAAGATGATATCGCTATTGCTGTAAAAACAGAATTAAATGATGCTATGATGGAATATGGTTACGACATTATAAAAACTTTAGTAACCGATATTGATCCTGATGCGCAAGTAAAAGCTGCCATGAACCGTATTAACGCTGCCGATAGAGAAAAAACAGCAGCACAATATGAAGGTGATGCTGCCAGAATTTTAATTGTTGAAAAAGCAAAAGCCGAAGCAGAAAGTAAACGTTTACAAGGTCAAGGTATTGCAGACCAACGTCGTGAAATTGCTCGTGGTTTAGAAGAATCTGTTGATGTGTTAAATAGAGTTGGTATTAACTCTCAAGAAGCTTCTGCGCTTATTGTTGTAACACAGCATTATGATACCTTACAAGCTATCGGACAAGAAACAAATAGTAACTTAATATTATTACCTAATTCGCCACAAGCAGGAAGTAATATGCTAAACGATATGGTTGCTAGTTTTACAGCAAGTAACCAAATTGGAGAAGCGATGAAAGAAGCTAAAAAGAAAAAAGAGTAGAGTTAATTTGGTTTATACATCACGATTATTTGAATAACAATTGCCAAAACAATTAATAGACAGATTTCAATTTGAGTTAATAATTCTACTGCACTAGTAGCTCTTTTACCAATTGACATCTGTCTTCTGCCTTCGGTTATTTGGATTTTAGATAAATCGTCAAGATTTTTATTAATACTTATTATTAAATCCTCTTGATTGCCTTTGTTTTTGAAGTTTGACGCTATAAAAGTTATTTCATGATCTTTAAGCAATTTAAAATTGCTTTTAAAATACTTAAAGATTGTGTATTCTTCAGGTGTAAGCCTTGTTTGTTCGTACATTAAAATGAAATCTCTAATATGCTCGTTAGTGTTATCATTTTCCTGATTAAAAAATACAGTGTCTGATAGTTTGAGAGCGACTTCCTTTTTCTTAACTAATTTAAATATTTTAAATACTAAATCGCTAGCTATTAGTCTATCTTCATAGATTGTAACAACAGAATCCTTAACTCTTATAAAATTGTTTCTATCAATTAAGTTTGTGGCTAATATTAAAATAAATACCATCAAAATTCCTAAAACCCACTTAATTTTATTGAATAATTTCATAACTTTTTAATCCGTTTAATAAAAAAAAGCTGTTAGCCAATATTGAGCTAACAGCTTTTTACATTTACATGTCAACTAACTAAAATTAAGTATTGTCTTTACGCCATGGCTTATAATTTTTATATGCTGGTCCTGTTAATTTTGATCTTTTAGAAACAAAACTTATGGGCGTATATGTTTTTTCAGATTTATTCTGCCAAGGCTTATAATTTTTATATGCTGGTCCTGTTAATTTAGTTTTTTGTGATACAGTATAAACTAAAGTAACTTCATTTTTATGTAACCATGGCTTATAGTTTTTATATGCTGGCCCTTTAAAATCACTTCGTTTCTGTGCAAAGGCACTTAAGGAAAGAAAAACTATTGACAACGTTAAAACTAAATTTTTCATTTTGCTATGTTTATAATTTTAACAAAATTAACGACATACGCTAGCTTAAAGAGCTAAGAGAAATCACTTAATCTATATCCGTATTTATACGGATACTCATATTTAAATGAGTTTAATTTTAGTTGCTTTTTTTATAAGTTCTGCGGTATTTTTTACTTCTAATTTTCTTAAGATGTTAGCTCGGTGCGTTTCAATAGTTCTTTTACTCACAAATAATTTTGAAGCTATTTCTTTGTTAGTCAGCCCCATAGAAATTAACTCTAAAACCTCAGTTTCTTTCTTGGAAAGTATGTCCTGGCTTATCGTTTGCTCAGACATATAGTTTATCATCTTTTCTGAGATTTTTGGACTAAAATACTTTTTCCCTTTATGTACTATTCGGACAACCTTTATTAATTCGTCTTGATCTGTATTTTTAAGCAAGTAACTATAAGCTCCGTTTTTAGCACACTTAGCTATGTAAATTCCATCATCATGCATTGATATTATTATAGGCTTAATATTAGAATTTAAGTTCTTTATTCGATTTAAAACTTCAAATCCATCCATATTAGGCATGGTAATATCAAGTAGAGCAATATCTATATCTTCAGTATTTTTTATTGCTTCGAGGAATTCTTTACCATCTCCAACACAATCAACAACTTGAATGTCTTTGTGTTTTATTAATAATTCTTTTAAGCCATTACGAAACAGCTCATGATCATCGGCAATAATTATTTTAATTTTATTCATTAACTATTGGTAATTCAATTTCAAAACTTGTGCTTCCTGGTATTGAGTTAATTTTAATCTCTCCATTGCAAATCTCTACACGCTCTTTAATATTTATAATTCCAGACCCCAGTTTTATATTTTTAATATTAAAACCACAACCATCATCAAAATAAAACAGAGATATAAAATCATCAAACTCTGAAAGTGTGATTTTAATATTTTTGGAGCTAGCATGTTTTAATGTATTATTGATTAATTCTTGACTAATTCTAAAAATATTAATTTCTTGGTATTTTGTAATCTTACTATTAGATTGTTTGGTAAGATCTTCAAAATCAATTGTAATTCCAGACGACTTATTAATGCTAACAACAAAATTAGTCAAGGCTGCTCCTATTCCAAAGTCATCTAGTATAGATGGCATTAAATCATTAGACATTAAACGTATTTCAGAAATAGTGTCGTCAACAATTGTTTTCATTTCTGCTCGTTGTACTTTATTCTGAACTTTATTTTCAATATAAAATTTTAATGATGTTAATAAAGGCCCTATTCCATCATGAAGTTCACGAGAAAGTCTTCGTCTTTCATTCTCTAAACCATCTACTAATTGTCGTTTAGTACTAATACGATTTTTATTTTCATTATTTCTAAACTCTATGAGTTTATCTCTCATTTTTACTAAGCTTTTGCCTAATGAATCGTTTTGACTTTTAGGAATATAATGTGTATTTAAATTCATTTTTCCAATTTCATTAGAAAATTTTACAGCACCTTGTAGCGATTTTTTTAAATTAGCAAGTGCCTCAAACATTTCTTTAATTTCATTTGAATTTAGCACAAATTCATTAGTTTGATTGTAATCGCCATCTGCCATAATTTTTAAACTTTTCTTCATGTTAATAATAGGGTTAGCTATTATTCTCGTAAGAAATAATGATAAAACTATGGCTACAAATGTAATTATTAAGATTAAGCCTAATAATCTCTTTTTTAGGTCTTTTAATGGTGCTATTACCTCGATTTTATCAATTTCAGATAGTATAGCTAACTTAAGGTTAGATATACTAATTTGGCTGTATACCCCATAAACTTCAATGTCTCGATAGTCTTTATAAACCCCTCTACCTTCTTTACCAGATAATGCTTTAATTAAACCTTCTGATTTTACTAATATGTCAAACGGTGTTTCTTTTGGTAAAAAGCGCGATTGAGACCTCATATGATAATCTTCACCAACTAAATAAGATTCGCCAGTATTTCCCATGCCTGTTCTTTCAAGCAAAATACTCATAATCTTATTATATGATATAAGCTTAACCTTTATTTGGTTACTATCAATTACAACTAGGCCTATAGACGTTTTATTTTGTTTATGATATTTTGTTAAATCGTAAATTCCGGAAATATGAAAATTATTTTCTATTTCACTAATGTTAAAAGCGTCTTCAGGGTATTCTGAAAAAGGAACATCTAAAAAATTACTCCATTCTGCTTCAATTAAATTTTCTAATTGAATCTTTTTTAGTGTTTTTATTGAATTCAATTGCAATAGAATTCTATCCTCCAATACATTTGAAAACTGATTATAAAAAGTGATTGAAAGGACAACAATTACTAAAAAAATTAAACTATTTATTATAGTTAATATTAAAGCTCTTAAACTCATTTTTTGTGTTTATAAATTATCCTCTAACTCTAAATATAAAATTATATTTTAAAAGGATGTCGTTCTTCCCAATCTTGCTTAGGGTTCATCAACTTAAAAATTTGTTTTAAAATGGCGTTAATAAAACCATTAGTGTGTTTTATATATACGCTCATGGGTTCTGGCTTTGCACCTACTGAGCTTTTAATTGCCATAGCAGTTCGTGCATATACAATATTAGGAAACTTGTTTTCAATAGCATATTTAACCATATCATACAGCATATTTAAATACAACTGATTGGGATATTGGTGTATCGTATCATAACCTAAAAAATAGGTTTCTAAATCATCGCCATTTAAAATCAAAGTATAAAACCCGATTAATTCGTCATCTAAGTAATAACCATAAACTTTAAACGATTCTTTTAATTGAAGTTTTAAATTATAAAAATGATTTTGAGGTAAAACAAACGTATTGAATTTAGCATTATTAGAAACATTTAAATACAATTGATAAAGTGTTTCAGAATGTGTTTCAATGGCTTTTAAATCTAATTCTTTAGACGTTATTGCTACTAGTTTATTTTTGGCTCGCTTATATCGGTTTTTGTACTTTTTATTCAAACTGGCCACATAATCTTCCATTTTCAACCAATTTGGATTTACACGCATCGTCATATTTGGCTGAACATAAACATGATGTAATTTATGAGACAGAAAAAAATCTTTACTTTTATGAATAGTGTCCGCTTCAAAAAAATCTTTGAGCATAATAGCTCTAATGGTTTTCTTTTGAGTTGTTTTAATTCTAATTTTAAGAGCGTTTAAAGCTTCAAAAACAATATTTAGATAATCTATATGCGAAATGTTATTCGTTTGATAAAATACACCATGCTGCCCTGTATGCATTAAATTACCAACCACTAAAATATTTCCTCTTACTATTTTAGAAACTATACTTTTAAAAGTTTCTTTAAAACAAGAAACTTCTGTTTTTCTAAACATATCTTTTAAGTACAATTGCACGCGCTGTACCACCGCAATTCCTACTAATACGTCGTTATTAAAAACACCCACATAAAAAAATTGAATATTTTTAGGAGATGCATCTTCTAAAGCAGCAAAATAATTGGGTTGTAAAAAACTATCATGATCAGTAATATGCTTCCAGGATTCTGGAAGTTCATAATGTGAATTATAAATACAATATGTTTTCAATAGAAAATAAAAAGACCGAAGTTAAAAACCTCAGTCTTTGTTTATGTTATAAAATTACAAAAATATTATTTCCAACCGCAAATAATAGCACCCATTACTCCAAGTGTTACAATCCAATATCCTGCATTAATAAAAATGTATTTAGCACTTTTACGTTCAAATAAAGCATTAGTTCCAATAATTGGAAGTGCAATAAAAACCCCTGTTAAAACGCCATGTAAAGCACCATGCTTAAAGGTTCTGAATGCATCTGAATAATCTGCAATAAAAGCTTCGTAAGAAGGTAACGCTGCAGATGGATCTCCACCTATAAGGCTAAAAACCCCCATTTGATGAATAACTATTCCTGGTAAAGCTGTTGCCAATAAAAATGCAAAGATTAAAGCTAAACCAAAAATTTTAACCATATTCCCGCCTTTAACTTGCTCGTCGGTCATACCTGCTGCTTGCATCCAAGCATTACCAAATACTTTTGGATTGTACCAAATAAATCCGACTACCAATGCCGAAACAGCTGCAACTAGCATTGCAATTGGGTTTAATAATTCCATAATATATCTTATTAGTTAGACGTTAAATATAAATAAAATTATTACAACCAATTATCTTAAAAACTTAAAACCAATCAAATAGATTGCGCTTCTAACACTAAAAGGTCATTTTTATCTTCAAGTGCTTTATTTATAAATTCATTTACAGCATCATTCTTTTCTAGTCCGTTTTCTAATAAGACACCCAAAGTAATTGCAACAGCAATACGTGTTCCTACTTTTTTAACGGCTGTATTAAAAAGTGGCTGTAACTCTTCATAACTCACGTTTTTAGATAATTCTTTAATCTCTGATTTTGCTTTAAGCTGTTTAGCCTCAGGCAAATTAGTATATTTTTTTCCTAATTGCTGAATAACATCAATAGCTTTTCGTTGTGATTGTTGATTATTATTTGGCTTCGATTGTTGTTGTTGAGGCTTAGGTTTTTGTTTTGCCCAAGTATCTCTCAATCCTACTGTTTTATTAAATATTAATTTATTTGAAGTTGAATCGTTATCAACATTAAAATAACCTAAGCGTTGAAACTGAAACCTGTCTCCTACTTTAGCTTCTAATAAACTAGGCTCTACAAAGGCTTCAATAGTTTTTAAAGAATTAGGATTTATAAATTCCATAAAATCTTTGTCCTGATAACTGTCTGGTGCTTCATCAATAAATAAACGGTCGTACTCTCTAACTTCTGCGTTTACAGCATGTTTTATAGATACCCAATGTAGCGTTCCTTTTACTTTTCTAGAAGTATCTTCAGAATACGTACAATGAATTTCTGTAATATTTCCATTAGTATCTTTTTCAACACTTTCGGCTTTAATAATGTAAGCGTTCTTCAATCGTACTTCTCCACCTAATTTTAATCTGAAAAACTTATTACCAGCTTCTTCTTTAAAATCCTCTTTTTCAATATATAGTTCTCTTGAAAATGGAACTTTTCTAAAGCCTGCACGTTCATCTTCTTGATTATTTTCGGCTTCTAACCATTCCTCTTTTCCTTCAGGATAATTCGTAACTACTAATTTTACAGGGTCTAAAACCGCCATAACACGCGGTGCTGTTTTGTTTAAATCTTCACGAATACAAAACTCTAAAAGTGACACATCAATGACATTATCACGTTTTGCCACTCCTACCGTTTCAACAAATTTTCTTAATGATGCTGGTGTATAACCGCGACGACGTAAACCAGAAATAGTTGGCATTCTTGGGTCATCCCATCCTGCTACAATTTTATCTTCAACCAATTTAAGCAACTTACGTTTACTCATAATAGTATAGCTTAAGTTTAAACGCGCAAATTCACGTTGCTTTGGTCGAAGTAAATTAGGATCTATAACTTGGTCTAAAAACCAATCATAAAGCTCTCGGTGTGGTTTAAATTCTAACGAACATAAGGAATGTGAAATTTGCTCGATATAATCACTTTCTCCATGCGTCCAATCGTACATCGGGTAAATACACCAATCGTTACCTGTTCTATGATGATGCTTTTTTAAAATCCGATACATAATAGGATCACGCATCAACATATTGGTATGCTGCATATCAATTTTAGCTCGTAAAATATGAGATCCTTCTTCAAATTCTCCCGCTTTCATACGTTCAAATAAATCAAGGTTTTCTGCTACCGTTCTATTTCTATAAGGTCCATCAACACCCGGTTGTGTTGGCGTTCCTTTTTGTTCTGCCATAGCTTCACTTGATTGCGAATCTACATAGGCTTTTCCTTCTTTAATAAACAGAATAGCCCAATCATACAATTGCTGAAAGTAATCAGATGAGAATAATTCTTTATCCCATTTATAACCTAACCAAGATATGTCTTCCTTAATAGCATCTACATATTCTTGCTCCTCTTTAGCAGGATTTGTATCATCAAAACGAAGGTTTACTGGCGCATTATATTTTTCTCCTAAACCAAAACTTATTCCAATAGCCTTGGTATGACCTATATGTAAATAACCATTAGGCTCTGGAGGGAAACGAAAACGCAAGTCGTTTTTAGACATTCCCTTTGCTAAATCTTCTTCTATAATTTGCTCAATGAAATTGAGTGATTTTCTTTCTTCAGACATGCTTCTTATTTATTTCAACTAAATAAGCTTCAAAATTACGGAAATTCAAACTATTTTAGCTTAATAAGTTAAAGAAGCTAATGGGAAAAATAAAAGTTGAAAACATTCGGGTATTTGCATATCACGGCTGTTTAAAAGAAGAAACAAAAATAGGCAGTGATTACCGTGTAGATTTAGAGGTTGAAGCCGATTTACAAACCTCAGCAAAAACGGATGATTTGAATGATACTGTAGATTATGTTTTTTTAAATCGTATTATAAAAGAAGAAATGGATATGGCTTCTCACCTACTCGAAACGGTTGCAAAACGTATTTTAAATAGAATTTTTAACGAAGATAAATTAGTAAAAAAAGCCACCGTTTGGGTTAGTAAACTAAACCCGCCTATAGGTGGTGACGTTGCAAGAGTAACAATAAAAATGACTGATAAACGTAAAAAGTGATTTTATGCATTGAAAAGTCACAATTTTTTTTACTTTTGCACCAGATTTCCGATATTATCAGGAATAACAATTTTTAATTATGGCGTCGTGGCCGAGTGGCTAGGCAGAGGTCTGCAAAACCTTCTACAGCGGTTCGAATCCGCTCGACGCCTCAAAAAGCTTTCAGTTTATTCTGGAAGCTTTTTTATTATAGGGGGTTTATTTGTTCTAATTTTTCTTTTAGAAGTTCTTTCTCTTTTGGAAAAAATCCTTGAACTAAAAGCAATATGCCAAATCCTAAAATTACAAGCGCTATAATTTTTTTGGTTTTAAAAATTAATCGAGGTGTTAGCTTGTTTTTCAATTTTTTTTGCAATAACTATTTTAATAAGGTCTACTAAAAAATAAACAATTAAAATAGTACATAAAAATACCACAATACCATCTTCCGATTGTGTTAATGAATTACCAAGTACAATAAAAGCAACCCACCCTAATAACACACCAATATTTATAAAGTTTAATAGAAAGCCTTTTAAAAATAGCTTTCCATACCCTTTTTTTATTTCAACTTTATGATATTCTCTAACAATATCTCTAAAAGATTTTGATGTTTTTAAAAATGAAATAATACCATAAACAACCAATAATACACCTCCAAAAATCAGGAAATTAGGATCGTCTTTAATTTTTTCTAAGAGTTTATTAGTACTAAAAAAGGCCACAAATATAAAAATGATATCGGCTAACATAACGCCACAATCAAAAATTAAGGCACTTTTAAAACCTTTGGTTGCGCTTGTTTCAAGAAGTACAAAAAAAACAGGACCAATAGTAAAGGCAAGTATAATACCAAATGGAATGGCTGTTAAAATATCATCAAACATAATTTATATGAAGCTTTACACAAAGTAAAGAAATATTTTGATGAAAATTAATACGAACTAACAAGTATATAAAAAAGGTGCTTAAAAATAAGCACCTTTATAAATTATAGGGAATAAAATCTTATTGCTTAATAAGCTTAATACTATTTACACCATTTACAGTTTTTATTTGTGCAAAGTACATGCCTCTTTTTAAACTTGAGCCATCTATTTTAACATTATCAGAATTTGGTAACATTGATATCACATTTTTACCTAAAATATCGAAAACTTTAATAGAAGTCATATTTATATTTTTAGTCTTTACGGTCCAGCGATTTTGAGTTGGGTTAGGATATAAACTAAATTCTGATATTTCAAGATCATCAGAACTAAGTACAAAATTATTCTTACTAAAATATATATTGTCGTAAAAGAAATTACCATTTCCTTCAAATTTTATTTGTGAAACGGGTATTCCATCCCAAGCTGCACCATTATTTGCGGCAAAATTTGCAAAAACCGATAAAGGAATAAACACACTTTGCCATGAACCTTGAACTAAAGTTTCGTCTCCTCCACCTGCTAAATCAATAACATACCTAGGTTCTTCGGAAGAACCACAACAAGGCGTATTTGCATCAATAACATAGAATTGAATTAGTGTTGAACTCGTAGCATAATAATCAAAATGAACAAAATCATATTTTGAAACACCTGGTGATTCTTCTATACTTAAATCAATAGCAGTAAAGACAGAACCATAATAATTTAAATTTTCAATTTTTGCTGTCATATTGCCATCGGACTCTATATCAACTTCAGAGTTAGGACCACTACCAGTAAAGTCTTGAAAAACATAATTAGCTACAGTATTGGTTGTATATGTATCGCAATAAACTGATAACACTTCACTCTCAGAGATTAAAGGACTAGGTGCAGAAACCGTTGGGTCTGGCAGAGGACAAGCATCACAACCTGGTCCGCAATCAATACCTGTTTCAGATTGATTTTTTACACCATCACTGCATGTTGCCACAATTGCAGCACCCGCATCAGCCGTATTATAATCTATCCAAAGTTCTCTAGAAACCGTGTCTCCATCTGTACCTTCCCAATTACCTCCACCTTCTACTCTATTTGGAAAAAATGAAATGCGATTATACTCTCCTGTAGAAGATACAGCAGCAAAATCCTAAGCAACTGAACTACAGTATATTCCAGAACAAAAACCATCAACTTCTTTATCAGGTTGTCCAATACCTGAAGTTAATTTGCCCAAAATAGCTATTGGGTTTCACCCACATAATAAACATCCGCCCTTATCGCTTTGGTAGTGGTAACATCAATGGTATTGTCTGTCATAATAAGAATCACATTTTGCCAAGGCATACCTCCAGCATTAGAAATCATCCTACCTACTTTCCCGTAAATAGCATTTTCTACCGTAGCATCCACAATATCTATAGTAGTAGTCATTGATTCTCCCGCATTAAAAACCCAACTTCCCTCAAGAGGCGCAGGATCGAATGTATTATGCATAATCATACACTACAAAAAAAAATTTAGTGTTATTTTAGTTTTAGTAAAAAGAAATATTAAGTATATATTAAAACTTCAACTTTTCATCTTTATCCCAAAGCCCCCAATAGGCTCCAACGTCGCCTTCAGCTCCAACTTTCCATGATTCATCAAAAGATGAAAAATAGAACATCTCAATATCATCGGAAGCTGACCATACCAGAGAATTTATAAAATACTTTAATGCATTCTCATGTGATGGTATGGCACCTTGAAGTCCTTCTCCAAAAGAAGGCCATCCGGTTTCTGTAATAATCACTTTTTTTCCTTTTCCAGCATCTTTGGCCTGATTATACATATCACTCATATAAACCAATGAATATTCTAGACTACAACCTTCCCAATAAGGATAGCAATTAGCTAGAATAACATCACAAGCTTCAGTAATCCTGGGTCTGTGACTAAACTCATAGTATGCATCAACATAGCCCATTGGAACATCTGGAATAGCGTCTTTAAATTGATACATAAAAGCTAGTAGTTCATCTTCAGTCAAATCCTTTCTGTACATAACTTCATTACCAACTGCGGCAATATCAACATAGCCTTCTTTTGCTAATTTTATAAGTCCTGCTATCTCTTTTTTATTAATTTCTGCATCATCACCTAACCAAGCACCCACTAAGGTTTTTATGCCAAACTCTTTAGCAATACGTGGAATAGCCTCATTACCATCAGTACATGAAAAAGAACGAATCCATTTTGTGTATGGTTTTATAATTTTCATTCGCCTTCTAATCTGTTTTTCTGTAATTTGCTCTCCAGGTTCTTGCCCTTCTTCATAAGGACTAAAACACAACCCATGCATACCCCCTTTTAATACTCTTTTAAATAGGTTGTGTAAACCCTTTGGCGTTTTATCATCAAGATTTAATCCAGCTAATGATCTAATTTTATCTACTCTATATGACATAATTTTATTCTATAATTTTCTAGAGTTCCCCTCTTCGTTTTATTAATTCTTCTTTAATTTTTTCAGCTCTTTCTTCTGATAAACTATATTTCCACATCACCCACATAGCCAATGCCGCTGTAAGAGAAGGAACTAATATATCTGCTATTCTAAGGTTATTCATAGTATCTAGAGTTTGTACTGTTACATTTGGATCGAAACCTACAATCTTCAAAATCAATCCTCCTAAAACAAGTGCTATAGACTGTCCTATTTTAACCATTAACCAATAAATAGCTCCAAATGTTCCTTCTTTTCGTGGCATACCATTTTCTAGTTCATCCAAGTCACAAACATCGGCAGTCATAGACATCATTAAAGTAAATAACCCTCCCATTCCGAAAGCAAAAAATGGAATAGGTAAAAATATTAACCATGGTATATCATTCCCAGGGTCTATAGTAAACCAAGACATTCCAATATCATTTAATATAGGATTTAAGTATTCAAAAATAAAACCAAGAGTTGAGGTTAATCCTTCCCCTAAAGACGTATCATTAAATTTACTATTTAACTCTTTATCAAATCCCCACCATTTTAAAATATATCCGATAATTGAGAGCGCTGTAGAGATTAAAAAAGCATTTTTCTTACCCCATTTACTTGCCATTTTTGAAATAATAGGAATTACTAAAAATGCGGTAATTATAGCATTAATGGTATTAAACCAAGCTGGCCAAGTACCTGCAATTTCATAACTACCATTATACATATAAAATACAATGATAAAAACTCCAAATGCAGCTACAAGCTGAAATCCATTAAAAACTAAAAATGTAGCGCCACACAACTTCATAAAAGGTTTATTTTTAGAAACTTGAACAATCCCAGCTAGTAGTTCTTTGATATTAGAAGCCAGCGTTTTCAAATTAATTTTTTTTCGTCCTTTCATGTTTGCAGAATCAATACCTTTACAAAACAAAGCTGGTAGAACTCCAAATACCACACACATTACACCAACGATAAGTGCCATCGTACGAACACCTTCTGTTTGTGTATTAAAAGTATTTGTATCTGGTATAATTACATAAAGCCACGGCACAATCATCCAAGCAATTTGCCCCATAGTATTAGAGAAAGCCATTAAGCGTGTACGCTCATTATAATCTGAAGTCATTTCATATCCAAGACCCACTAATGGAGTTGCAAACATTGTATTACCTATAAGGAATAACAATTGAAGAATCATAACATGCCAAATAATATAAGTTTGCGAAGCATTATCATCAATTTGCCACATTAAAAAGAAAAGTATACCACTTACAATGGCACCAATAAAAATATAAGGCCTTCTCCTACCCCATTTAGATGTTGTATTATCTGAAATGAAACCCATTATTGGATCTGTTAAAGAATCAAATATTCTTGGTAAACCACCTAAAAGACCAGCCCATAAAGGATCTACACCCCAAGCTGTTAAAAGGAAAAATTGAATAAAGACACCTAAAGTTCCTGGTAAAATGTTTAATATAAAATGACCAGCGCCAAAGGCAGATTTTTGTCCTAATGGTACTTTATTTCTAGATACTGTTTTAATATTAGACATGTATTATTGGTTTTTAATTGGTATTAATATGGTTTGTATAGCTTGCCCGCTTATTTGAATATCTATAGACTTTTC
Organism: Flavobacteriaceae bacterium HL-DH10; assembly: GCA_031826515.1. Taxonomy (NCBI): domain Bacteria; kingdom Pseudomonadati; phylum Bacteroidota; class Flavobacteriia; order Flavobacteriales; family Flavobacteriaceae; genus Thalassobellus; species Thalassobellus suaedae. The sequence goes on from CP134536.1 coordinate 1,613,134, forward strand.
GCCTAAAGACATCTTTATGTTTTTTGTTTGTTCTCCTTCATTAAAAATTACAATTGCAATAGATTCATCAGGATTTTGAGCTGCAGTAACCATTAAAGTATCATCTGAGTTTTCAAGACCAATTATTTTTGCTTCTGGTCTTATGTATTTACTAAAGTGAGCCATGGTATAATAAATAGGGGTGAAGTAGACCTCATCAGTATCAAGATCAACAATAACAGGTGCTACACACCAATTTTCAAACCAATTGGGTCCTCCTTGTTTATCTAAAACCATATTCCAATCTACCCATCCGTCTACCCAATTATTAAGACAGCCAATAATATCTCTAGCGTAGCGGTTTACTGGTGCATATTTAGGATGTAAATACTTTTCTTCTTCAGATGCCCAATCCCAACCCCAATCGGTCGCTTCTTTTTTCCAGTACCAAGCATCGTCTTTCCATTTTGGGATTTGGGAGTCTACACAACCTTCAGTTTCAATTAAAAATTTGTTTGGTGCTTTATTGTGCGCGTATTGTAATGCTTCTGGAAAATAATCATAGGTACTTTCATACCAGTGAATGGCAGTTCCGTCAAAGTATTTTGAAGATGCTTCGTCTCTATACATCTCATCTACCCATTCTTTTAAACCCGCTCTGTTTTGATCGTACCCTAAAATGATTTTATCACCATAGCCATCAGACTCTAATTTTGGTCCTAAATGAAACTCAACAAAATCGGTCATTTCTTTTGGCGAAAAATGCATGCTTTCCCAATTGTTTCCATTACCGTGTGGTTCATTTTCTACTGTAAAACCCCAAATATTAATACCTTCAGCTTTATAAGCATCTAAGTATTTTGAGAAGAATAATGCCCAAGTATCATAATATTCTGGGAGTAATTTACCACCAACCCAATCGTTATTATCTTTCATCCAAGGCGCAGCTGTCCAGGGCGATGCAAATATTTTAAAACCGTCTTCAGACACTGCTAAGGCATCTTTTATCATCGGAATTAAATCATCCCTATCTTCTTCAATAGAAAAATGTTCTAAATTTTTATCCCCTTCAACTGGTGTATAAGAATAGTTAGAAAGTGAAAAATCACAAGAATTCATGTGTGTTCTAGTAAGTGAATATCTCGCACCCTCTTTAGAAAAATAAGCTTTCAAAATTGTATCACGATTTGCTTGACTAAGCTTGTTTAATAAATAAGCTGAAGATTCTGTAAATGCCCCTCCAAAACCTGTAATTGTTTGGTACGTTTCATTTGGTAAAATTTTTATAATACTAGCCTGATCTCCAGAAACTCTTTCTGTAATCATCTTTAACTGATTGCCACTAGCAGAAGTTTCATAAACTTCTACTATTAACTTATCTTGATTTTCATTACAACTTAACATAAGAAGAACAAAAAGTGAATACACACTGTATTTTAATATTTTCATATTTTAAAACTTTAACTTGACTCATTTATCTATTTGCCATAATTTCTCCAATAGTTATTGGTGTTAAAACGTGTTCCATTAAGGCATCTTTATCGCCATTATAAGTTTTAGTTATTGGCTGTCCATCTCTAGTTAAACCTTTAAAAATGCCTTTATCAACTAAACTCCACAACGCATATTTTGCTTGTCCTTTAAGGTTTATAAGTCCAAAATGATTCTCGGAACCTAATGCGTTGTGCGCATCTTTCCATTGTTCGTCGAATGCTTCAAAATAGAAACAAGAAATGTTCGCTTTGTTTGTCCAATTTCTTATAAGTTGGTAATACCTTCCAGACTTATACTCATCTGTAGCTCTAGAACCTTTTTCTCCATAATGCCCGTTTGATAGGGTTGCCCATCCTGTTTCTCCAATATGTACAGGTTTATTAACTCCCAGACTTTTCATATAATTTGATACACTATCATGTTGTGCTTTTGCAAATTGGAATGCCCGTTGCATAGCGGCTTCAATTTTTTCGGTATCAGATAATTCAAATTCATTTTCTGGTACTGCCCAAAATTCTGGATTATAGTGTGAATTATGCATAGGGTAGGTGTGCATGGAAATATAGTCGACGGCTTTAATAAGATTTTCTAAATCCTGAGTATGATAACTAGGATCACCTCCTCCCCAAGAAGAAAAATCATCGGAACTTGTAATCCATAAATCTTCAGAAAGTTCTCCAGACTTCTTTAAATCTTGTAAATGATTTACCCATTTTAAAACAACATTAGGTCTAACAAAATAGCTTGTTGCCCAACGTACCATGGCTTCATTACCAACCGCAATAATTTTAACAATATCTGGGTATGCTTGTGCTAAGGCTACAGCTCTATCAATTTCTCCAGCATTCTGTTGGCTTTCTACTTCATGATTAGGCTCTAAACCCGTCCAAGCATTCTCGCAATCAATCCACGCCCCTAACATCACATACATTTCAAAGTTTTTATCTTCGGCTTTTAATTCACTAATCGCTTTTAATAAATTAGGTGCTTGCTGTAACTGAACATTATAAGTGCGTAAAATTTTCACTCCCATAGCAGCCAATATTTTCATATCCTCTTTTAACTGAGATATGGTAGGTTGTATATCGCGCGATTTTTGACGATATCCTCCATACGAAATTGCTAGGTAATTAGGGTTTCCTAAAATTTCTGCTGCTGTTTTATATAATGGCCCTTTTTTAGGTTGTTGATTGCATCCTAGCATAAATAATAAAATTGGTAGAATTAGTAATATTTTTAAATGTGTTATCAACTGTTTCTTTTTATATCATTTCTTTATAGAAACAATTATTTGATTAATCTCACCTTTTCTTTTGAAAATTGAATTAGATATTTGCGTATCAAGTTTTAAACTATTAAACACTGTTTGTTTGCCAGTATTAAAAACAACTTGTACACTATCTTTATCTGACAATTTATATATAATAGGTACTTGACAGTAGGTGAAACAAAGGGAATTAGCTTCTAATTTTATTTCCGTTACTTCTTTATTAATATTGGTATAATTAAATGATTGTGGTTCTTTTAAAAACTCATTATCTCTAAGCAAACGCGGGTTAAATAGTACGTTTCCATTTTTAACAAAAACACCCAACTCTCCAATTCTGCTTAATATATCTTCTTTAACCTGACCCGTCATTCCTGGTTGTTGTGCCCCTTTTGTGGCTGGTGTATGCGAATAAGGATCGGTTGGAAATGCTCCGTATAATTCTGGCGATTTATGCACGCCAATACCTGCATTTATTTCATAATAATGATCTAAAAGCTTGCCGATAATAACTTCACTTTCATTCGTATTTATTGCCAATAAACAATTTTCTTGTACAGCCAATAATAGTTTAGATACCATGTGCCAGTAGATAGAGCCTAAACCTTCATAACCAAAAAATGTTCCTGAACGTCCTGTAAAAGCTTTATGATTAAAAATGGATTCGAACGTGTCTAACAATAACTTGGTATCTCTTTCTACAAGAAACTGATATTTATTTGGTAAGCTTGACAGCGCTTCTTTTAAGCTATTCGCATTGTTAAAATTGCCATTAAAATGATAATTCCCTAGAACATCTTTTTCTATAATTTGTTGATGCCCTTCTGCTACTAATTGTTTTAATAATTCAGAATCTTCAAAACAAGCTTTAGGAATATTATTTTTTTTATCAAACCTTGGTAATTCCTTATCTGGATATAAAATATAACTGTATTGATCTTCTCTAAATAAGGCACTACTTTTTAAACCATCTAGCAATTCTAAAGCCTCTGTTGGAGATAAATAGCTAGAACTTAAAGCAGCGACTTGACCTTCTAACATTTCTGGCAGATATGAGATTGATACTTCAGTATCATTTTCAACTGTCATTAAATTATAGGCATGAAACATTTTATCTGAGCGTTTATTAGCATCAATTGTATGTTGTAAATAGGTTTTTGTAATTGTTATAAAATCTAAAAGCACTGATTTATTAACGTCACTTTTAGTAGCAGAAAATCCATTCTTATAAATACTACTTCTATATTTACTAGCTGCGAGCCCTAAACCATCTAGTACCGTTTTACGGTCTTTATTTGATATGTTTCTAGAAAGAATATGTTTATTACTATCAAATGTTGTAACAACTTCGTTTAAAAAAACCGATAATTCTTTCGATATTAGAACGTTATCCATATCAGATTTAGTAACGACTTCTTCAAAGAAATTTAAAAACCTATTTAAATAGTAAAGGGTTACCATAGATACGCCGTTACCAACTAATGCATTGTTGGCATCATTCCATTCTGGTCTTTGCGTATTTAACCAAATACCGCCTTCTGGGATAAAGTTTGATACTTTAGCTAATACGGTAGCTAATAATTTTTCAATTAAATTAACCTTATATATCGCATCATTTTTATCTCTTAATAAAGCCCCATCAGCACCTAATTCTTGCTTTCTCTGATTGATTTCAGCATCCAATTTATGATCGAAATCTATGGTGTCTTTAGGATTGTCAAGTGTTTCTTTATAGCTTTTAATTTTATATGGCACATTAGCATAAACAAAAATGTTTTCGCTAAATCGTTTTGCTAAAAGGCTAGGGTAGTAGTCTTCTATAAATTCTAAGAATTTTAATAAATAAATAATTTGATGATCGCCCCAATAGCCAATGTAAGACCACGGGTCGTTTTCTTCAATTACCTCCCAATCAAAACCATCTTTTGTAACACGATATGGATTATAACCTTCAAATGTTGTCGCATTTAAAAACTTATGAATCATACCTTCTATAAACTCTGGATAGGAGTGAGCCAAGGCTTCCCAATTTTGGAAAATATCACGCCAGTTTCCTTCGTAATCTAAAATTTTAGAACCGTCTATTTCACTTCTTGTATTAATTGAAAATTTATTCCAAGGTCTACTAGGATCGCCGTGTCTTCTACTAAATTTTAGAGGTAAATATTCAAAACAAAGTCGTTTAAAATCTTTATCAACCTCTTCTTCTGCTAAATTCTTTAAATAATTTAAAGTAAATAACTCTGGAAGTTGTTTTAAATGTGATTCTTTGTTTTTAAAAAATTCTTTATTGGCTTTTGAAATGTATGTTATAAAGTCTTGTTTTTCAATGTTGTAACCGTCATCAAAAATACCACCTCTCATAATATTGAAAAGCGTATTTGAAAAATGCCTCATATTAACAAGTGGATCTTCAGTCATTTGCAAGCCATCTGAAGCGCCTGTTAAATTAATTAGGTTGTTAGTTCCTGCATCAATATCATTTTGAACACGCTGTTCTAAATTTTGCTCATTCTTAATTATTTCAGAAATTTGAACCACTCCAGAAATAGATTGATTTACGTTAGTAACAAACATCCATTTTTCCTGTGAATTTGCTTCTAATTCTATATCTGAGGAAATAAAATAAGCTCCTTTTTCTGCTTTTACATCTTCTTCTTGTTTAATACTTTTAAGCTTTCTAAAGTTATTTAACTGTAAAGAGGATAATAAATACGTTGGATTTTTTAACCCATAAGACCAAACAATATTAGCTTTTAACGCTTCACTTGGTTCTGCCTTATCAACAATTATAGCGCTTAATGCATAAATACCTAAACCTACATTTGGCCATAATTCACTTTTTTTATAGGCATCAACTAAATTACTTCGGCTATTTTGTAAATCGGCAGTAACACCACTAGGTAAAATATTTTGCAATCCATCTAAAATTGTAACACTAATTTTAGAATCAGAATTATTTATTAAAGTCGATTTTTTAACAAATCCAAATTCATTACTAGAGCTCCATTTATATCTAAAGGTTAACCCTAAGTCTAGATTTATTTCTTCAAAAACAACTTTATTTCCATAGGTGTTTTTATATATGCTTCTTTTCGTTTTATAAAATCCCATTTGCCTATTAGAAAATGGTTCCCAAACTAAAGTTTTATCATGCAAATGAATTTGAATTACAGTTTTACTACCTGTTATATCGGCAGATTCTGTAATCTTATCATCAGTATAATAAGGAAATATTGAGGATTCAGCATTTTTTCTTCCAGAAGATAAACCGCCATTACTAGAAATAAACATCCAGTGATTTGAGTCGCTTACAATGCTCATAAAAAATGGACGCATTTCATCGCTATTTGAAATCTTGTAATAGGTTTCATTATCAAAACTAACTAGTTCTCCATTTACTTTATCTGATAGCCCTAAAGTCATTTCTTCTTCTTTATAAATTGTTTGATTCATTTATTTCTTATTATTTCATTAGGCTTTTAAGCCTTTAGTTCATGATTAATAAAAAGGTTAGCTAGTAAAATAGCTTTAGCTAACTTTTTTTAATATTTAATTATTGGTTCATTGTAACAGAGACATTATCGAAGTATGCTATAACTCCACAGCCTGAAACTGCTCCACAAGCTGCCTTGAGTTGCAGGGTTACGCCACCACTTACATCATCACCAGTAGTTGTGGTAAAAGTGTAATTAGTCCAAGTATCTGTTGGAGTAAGAGGTGCGCCACCAAGAATTTCAGCTTTTGAAACACCTTCTGGACTTTTCTCAGAGAAAAACTCTGCAAATACAACGCCTCCTGCTCCAGCTAATGATCCTTTTAAGTCGAACGAAATTGTTACAGAAACACCTGTACCAATAGCTGGTTCGCTATTTAAATTAGCTTGTTTTATAACAATCTCCGTACCTTCTCCTGCTACAAGTTTGCCCGAGAAAGAACCGCTTTGAGCTTCTTCGTTAGTAACAGTAAAAACGCCTCCTTGAGCATCAAAAATTGTATAACCCGTTGTATCACCAGTTTCAAAATCACCATTGTTGGTTAAACCACCATCAACAGCTCCACCGCCACCACCAGTACCACCACCTGAACCACCACCTGAACCACCGCCACCGTTAGTAGCTCCAGATTGTTCAATGTCATCAATATAAATTGGTTGCCCATCTCCTCCGTTAGCCCAATCTGTATTTATAACAAGTCGTGTATACGTATAACTAGACATAGCTTGATCTGAAAAATCAAAAGTTAAAGTAACCCACTCATTAGCATTGGCAACTGTTTGGAAAATCTGATAAGCAGGAGGGTCAATAACACCTGGTTCCTGCTCCAAACGTGCTCTAACTTCTATATTAGGTTTTGGCGACCATATTTTCATTGTAAATATCATGCCATTAGCTAAGTTCACTAACGGACCTCCAAGTCCTTGACTCGAATTAACTCCAGCATAAAAAGGCGTTCCAGATGGCTTAATCAATTCCAAAACTTTAGAAGAAGTATTCCCTGAAGGCTGAGGGTTATCTATAACATCTACTATAGCGCCTTCAAATGGACTAAAAATATTAATACCATCTTCAAAGTTTAAAGGAAAACCACTAGAGGTACCACCACCTCCACCACCAGAGTCACAATCTAAACAGAAAAGTGATACATTATCAATAACTACAACACCTGTATCTCCTCCTAAATCAAAGAAAATACGGTTATCTAAACCACCAATAATATCGGCAGCCACAAGATCATACGTAAAAGTCTGTGTTTCTGCTGTTAAGTTAACGACTCTGTCTACACTTTTAAAATCGCCAAAAGTATCTCCTATTCCTGCAATAATAGTACGGTTACCATCAGATGAAGCATCAAAAGAAAGTTTATAGGTCTTACCTGGAATCATCTCAATTCCTTTTTGACTCAAATTAATTTCGAAAGAATTAGCGGGTAAAGGTGTTCCAACTTCTGCAAAAGTAAAGCTATTGCCTCCTTCTGTTCTAACATCTAATGCATTACCATACCATGCAGTTCCATCACCTGTTTCAAAATCACCATTAGTAAGTAAACCATCATCAAATGCAGTTCCGCCACCGCCACCACTTCCAGTACCGTATAACATTAAATCATCAAAATAATAGGTATCTGTATTCTCTGCATTCAAATCGAAGAAAATAACAATTTTATCAAACCTGTCACTCTCTGCGCTTGAAAATGGGAATGTTAATTCCTCCCATCCACTAGTTACTGATGTTGTTAAAAAGGTTTCAAAATTATTGTCTTTATTGCCTATTTCTTCTAACTTAATTCTAACTTCTGTGTTTTCTCTGGCAGACCAAACTTTTATTTTTAACCCATCATGTGAGTTAAAATCTAATTTAGAATCTAAATCTATTTGGCTATTATCCCATGGGTTTTGATTTAATTTTGTGATTTTTGCTACTTTACAAGATTTATTAATCTCATTATCGAAATCTGGATTATCAATTATTTCAAAAGTAGTTCCATCAGAAATAATTCTTTCCGATGGTATATCAGCCATAAATGTCATGTTTAGATCTGAGCCACCCAACGATTGCATGTCTTCTTCAGTACATGTTAACGGAGTTTCTATTTGATTTATATCATCAATATAAAAAGCTCCAGCAGTAGTACCAAGACCATCAACAAATAAGGTTAATTTTGAATACTCATCTGAAGAATTAAAATTAAAAATAATTATTTCCCATCCTGTGCCTCCATGACTAGCAGTTTCTTGAATATCTCCTCCTGTTCCTTCTTCAAATTTTAATAGAACATCTACAGGTTCATCTGCCCAGAAATTAATTGAAATACTTTTATTTGTAGTGAAATCTAGGTCTGAACCTAAGTCAAAACTAATACCTTCATATTCAGCCCCTGAATTTGTAATTGCTCCCACTTTTGAAGTATTTGCATTTGCACCTCCAGGAGCAGGATTATCAACAACTTCAAAAGATGCTCCACCAAATACCTCAGCTTCATATTTCGTGTTTTCACCATCAAAAGTAATTGGTATGGTGGCTATTTCTGGAATTAAAATAGTTATCTCATCCTGAAAAGTACTGGAACTACCCGCAACGACAGATGCCGTTAAAATGATAGTGTACGTCCCATTTGGGTATGTCTTTACTGGGTTAATAAGCGTAGAGCTAGTTTCGTCTCCAAAATCCCAACTATAATTGGTTGCTTGTGTTGAAAGATTAATAAAAGTTACTGTACCTGTATCTGCATTAAGAGTATACGAAAAGCCAGCAACAACTTTTGGTAAAACCGTGTCTTCCTCTTCACAACCTAATAATGCTATCGCCAAGATTAAAATCGAAATATGTTTAAATGTTCTAATTAATTTTTTCATGGTTTCTTTATTAATTGTTACTACTTTTATATACTCTTACATAATCTACAAGCATGCTCTGCGGAAAGGTTTCATCACTATCTGGAGCTCCTGGAAAGGCACCTCCCACCGCTAAATTTATTATGATATAGAATGGTTTATTAAAAACCCAATTCCCTGTAACATCAGTCCCATCTTCTAGTTCATAAATAACATCGGATGGTGTCACTTCAATGTCGGAAGGCGTTATTTGATTATATAACACATCATCTATATAGTAATTAATGTATTCGGGACCCCACTCGATACCATAAATATGAAAGCCAGCATCTAAACGATCATTTCCCAAATCATAACTTTTTGTAATTTGACCTTGAGGATTGGTTTCACCAGAGTAACCTGGACCATGTACAGAACCGCTTACTTTAGTCGGTTCTTGTCTACGATACTCCATAATATCTATCTCACCACAAATTGGCCACTTCAAAGTCTCTGGATTATCATCAACCTCTGTTTCACAATCGGCGCCTAGTAACCAAAAGGCAGGCCATAGACCCGAGCCTCCTGTAACCTTGATGCGTGCTTCAAAACGTCCGTAAGCTTGTTCAAATAAATCTTTGGTGGAGAGTCTTGCAGACGTGTATGAGGCACCATTAAAATCTTCTTTTAAGGCAGTAAGAAGTAATACGCCGTTTTCAACTTTAACATTTTCAGTGCGCTTAGTATAATATTGCAACTCGTTATTACCCCAACCATTTACTCCTGTTCCAGTATCATAACCCCAAATTTCGGTATTGGGAGCGCCTTCTGCATCAAACTCATCGGCCATTACCAATACTTTGAACTTGGCTACGGTTTGTGTTTCGTCTGTAGAACAGCTAAAAATAAAAAAGCACAAAATCGACAAAACCAAGACCGTTTTTAGATTTAGATGATACCCTTTCATATTAAATTTATTTATTTGATTCATGACTTAATTTTTTAAGTTGAAATGGTTATTCGTTTTTATAGAAATATATATTATCTACATAAAAACTTTTTGGCCCTGCTGTATTGTCTGATACAAAAACTATTTGACCTAAAGCGCTTCTATCTGTTAAGCCTGTTATATTAAAGTCTACACTAATCCATTGCCCAGCAGATAATGTTGGCGACGTTTGAATTTGTGTATCATCTCCTGATGGACCACCAGTAAATATATTCGTCTCAATAATGTTATTAGGTCCTATATTTCTTAATTGAATTGTTAAAGCTGCACCAGGTTGTAATGCGTCGATAACAAAAACATCCATATGCAATAGCGTCATATCACTCGCATTTATAGTAGGGATATCTCCATTAAACTCAATACCAAAAAAGTTCACATCATTGTAGTTTAGTATATTATCTTCCCCTGCTTTAAAAGCATTTAATGTAGAATTTTGAAATTCTCCAAAATCACTAATTAATGAAACGGGTACGTTTGTATATGCATCACTAAAAATAGAGATTACGTTATCTGTATTTCTTTCTGGAGGTGTTGGTGCAAAATCAAAAGATCTTGCTACTTCGACCTTTAAAGAGCCCGCTGCTAGTACTCCATTAACGCTAGCCGTTAGAACAGCAGTGCCCTTACTATGTGTAAGCACAACAGCTTGTATTTCATCATCTACCTTTTTAAAATCTACTGTAGCAACCGCTGGGTTTGATGAATGAAAATCAAAATATGATGCGGTAACAGCATTTGTTTGATTCAACCCTGAACCTAAATTAAACGTTTGTGTGAAATCTGTAATTGCAACAGTTCCACCAACAAAGGTAGGCGCAACCATATCTTCACCATTTAAAATAGATGGCTTTGGCTGACCAATGGTTCCCAGTTTTTCAAACTTTAATTCGTCAATCCAAAACGTATAGCCAAATCCGCCTGTAGCTTGAGTTCCTGCAGAATACCAAAACATACCTCTTTCTTCAATCAATTTAGAAGCATCTGGAATCGGAATCGTATATTTAACCCAGTTCGTACTCAAACTTATATTTGATCTCGTTACTTGATATTTATTTTCACCAAAGTCAGTACCAAAACCCATTTGGCCAATAGATACGCCTTGTGACGCTTTAGCCCAAAACGTTAACGCATCAAATTCGGTAAGGTTGCGTCCCGCACCATCTACTCTAAAGATAGCACCAGCAAAATTCCCATCAGGATCATCAGCATTCGGCACATCAAAACGCATTGAGGACTGACTTTCGTAGCTTTCATTATCATCAACAGTCCAAGCGGTTGCTTTAGAACCTTCAAACGGAAAGTAAAAATCGCTACCAAGACCAATAGGTGAATCTATAAAAACCCCTCCTGTCTTAGAGTTAGTAGCAAACTCTACCTCATCTGATATTTCTCTTTCACAGCTCGTAGCCGCGAAAAAAAGTAACCCTGATAGCAGTATAATTTTTGAATAAATAAATTTTATATTTTTCATTTTTCTATATTTTTATTTTCCAATGTTGATGTGGATATATGTTCTAATTTCCCATTCATTACCATCACCAAATCCAACAGGACTTATGGTTGGTATTGCAGGAAATATATTTGGAGGCACAACATTTGGTGCGTATCGTGGAGAAAACTCGTTAAGAGAACGCCATGTTCCTCGAACACCAATTTTAGTATTTGGTAAAATAAACCAGTCTTGTTTACCAATAGAAGTTGATAAATCTAACATAAGTTGTACTGGATAAGTTAAGTTGAAATCGCGATGGTAATCGAAAGGCCCCCAATCATTAATTTTAAAAGAATGAATAAGTTTAAACTTATTATATATTAATCTAATATCTCCTCCAACACGTTGAATCATTCGTTCGTCACTTCCATTTGCTTGTCCGTTTCCGGCATAAAAGTTTGCAATAAGACCAAGGTCTGGGCTAACTTTAGATACTATACGAGAATGTGCTTCCCACAAATCTTGCGCAGGCGCTGCATTAGGAAAGGCAAAAGAAGATCGATCAGCCAAAAAACCTATGGCTGCATCTTGAGCTGTTGGATGATGGCGAAAAACAAAGCCAAAATTAAAAGCAAATTTAGCATCTTCCTGTCGGTCATTATCCCATTCGTACATCCAAGTGCCAGGAGTAGGATCATAAGTAAATAAAATTTCTCCTGCAGTGGTTTCTCTATTTCCTCTTACAGCAAACGGATCATCTTGAATATTTCTAAGTCTTCCTGGTGCATCAACATCATTTGGCATTGCATCAACAATTGGTTTTTGCCACAAAAAGTTAGGAGCTATTTGAACATTACCTATGGTATATGTAAAACCAGTAAGAAAGTTATTTTGGTTACCACTTCCTGAATCTTTTAGTCTCCAACCTGTAAAAGTTTGTGTTTGATCTGCACCACCGTTAGCAACCAATCCCATAGTTGCTCCTTGAGCATACCAATTAAATAATCCTTTTTGAAAGGTTATTTTAGCTTTTGCCCCCCAGTTATCCTTTTCATTAACCTTATCATTATAAATAATATAATTTCCTGTTTGGCCTTCAGCAATTTGAAATTGTCTTCCGTTTAGGGGTTGTCCTCCCCAAATACCACCAGCTTCAATCTCGAATGCCCCAAATTCTCTTTTAGCATGAAGCGTTACTCTACGTGTTTTTGGAAGCGGTACAGCAATTGAAGTTACGGCTTCACCAACTTCATCAATATCTTCATGATAAACCGCTGTAAGATTATAATGGCCTAATTTTTTACTATATTTCAACAATATAGCAGGATTAGCACCCCACCAAAGTTGAGGTCCAAATGCTGCTTTTAAGCCCTTTAGTCCTTTTTTGCCATCTACTTCAAAACCTAAAATCTCTCCGTTATATATATCTAAATTTGTCCCATAATTAGCTTGAGGATATAAACCAAAGAAATCGCCTTCGTATCCCCAATGATAATGTCCTGTTCTATAAAAACCTCTTAAGTCAAAATCTTTAGCATTCCACTCAAATTCTGCATTATATACTTTTACGCGATTAGGATCTGTAATATCTACATTTCCTTCATCTGTATTTACAGAAAAAGGGCGTCCAGTATTTTCATAAAAAATTTCATCTATAGGATTTTCAGCAACATTACCAAGAATATTAAAATTAACATTAGCTCTCATATTAGAACTAGGATTTCCTTCAACTCCAATAAAATATGACTGCATATGATCGAAACCTAATTTATTAGGATATGTAGATTCATCAGGGTTAGCATCACTAGGCGTTGTAATTAAATTACCTCCTGTATTGAAGGTTGTAAACTCCGCTCTTAAATTGCTAAGTCTAATTTTATCAGAAGACTGGCTTTTTAGAGCTGCTTTATCACCTCTAGCTTTTAAAACAGCATCCATTAATTGAATATTATCAAAATGATCTTTTACGATTTCAGCTGTAACACCTTCTCTATATGGGTTTAATTGATGTGCTTCTTTTAAAGCATAATATGCAGCACGTGGATATAAATTGTATAACCCACGCTCGTTGGTTGGCCCCTTAGCACAAATACCAAACCACTCTTCATTCATATTATTTTCTCCAGGAGCTAAATCTCTAGCATAACCACCGTTAGACCATGATGCATTTTTGTCATGCACATCTGAATTTTTTCTATCATCAAAACCATATTTCCACCAACCATCACTAAATTGAAATGTAAAGCCACCAATAGAATTATCTGCTTTATCAAAACCAGCAGCGTTTTCATATATTTCTTTCCAGTTCTCTACCATATAATATGCTTGAGAAAATTGATCTTCTTTTTTTCAATTTCATTAAATGCATCTGCACCAAATTCAGTAAACATAATTGGCTTATTAAGCTTTTGTTTTACTACTTCGAACATATCTGTAAATGAAGATCCACGATAAGAATTCACGCCATAGATATCAACATCTTTACATTCTTCTGCAACAATATCTATAAACAAAACATCTCCATTACAAATAGCTACTGGGTGAGAAGTATCCATAGCCTTCATTTTTTTAGCTGCTTCATTCATCAGTTTATACATGGGTCTTCCTCTTTTTTCACCAATAAATTTCTTCTCTTCATCACTATCGGGAAAATCTTCTGTTTCTGCACCAGCCCAGAAAAGACCATAATTATTCTCATTACCTAATAAATAAAGTAATAACCCTGGAGTATCTTTATAATCTTTTACCAATTGCTCCATTTCGGCAATTAGAAACTCTTGAGTCCGAGGCTCTGAATATATAGTAACAGGTGTCCAAACACCATCTAAGGTTAATCCATATCGACCAAAGGAATGATTAAGCATGGTATAAATACCATAGTTCTCGTATATGTATTTAATCCATTTTGAAGGAATACCAGTATATTGACGAATTACATTAACGTTCATGTTCTTAAGAAGAGACATTTCGGTATCAAGTGCTGCTTTGATTACATCGTCAGACTTTTTCCAGAAATTAGCATTTACAGTATTTGTTCCAATTGGAATATAATCCCAATTCATACCATTAATCATAAAGTCCTTTCCATTAACGACTAATTTCATACCTTCTTCATTACTTACAACTGATACTTTATTAGACTGCGCAAAAGCAGTTACTGTAAATAAAAAAAGTACGAATCTTAGAAAATTGTTTTTCATAGTCTTATTTAATTATTTGTGTTAGTCTTAAACTTTTTCTAATTGGTTGTTTTCTTGAATAAGACATTTTAAACAACACAGATTAGGTGGTGATTTGTTTTATATAAAATTAGAAATCAAAATTGTGAAATCGGCAAAAAAGACCTCAACAAAAAACATACACAATGAAATAAACATCATTTTTTTAAGAAAACATTAATAATATAAGTGTTTTTATAAAGATTTAGGAGCTTTTAAGTAAGGTATTAAATCTTGCTAAACAGGGTTTGTTGTGGTATTGTATAGGTAAAAAACATACGTGTTGTACATATTCATACTAATGCTTAAATTAATTATTAAGGATTTTGTGAATTAATTATTACTTATATTAACTATACACTAATAAATTAACTAAGATATATTAAGAGTTTAAGTACTGATATATAAGCTTTTTAACAATAGCCAATATGATAAAGCACACAACATTCAATTATTAAAGCAAAATGATAAAGTCTTTTTTAAAACCTGAAAGACTATTTAGTGATGTATCATTCATAATAATTACTTATTAAATATTACGATTCAAAATACTATGTCATTGTATTTACAATAATTAATATAATTTAAAAGGGGACAAACATTAATGTTTATCCCCTTAAATAAACTAAATTATATTACATTTCAGGTTTCTCGGTTTGAAAATAACAATACCAAGCACGAGGTCCATCTTCAACTCTCACTTTTAGAGTAGTATTTGTTATTTCAATAATCTCTAAAGTACCAGAGCTCTCACCGTTATACCAACACATAAATCCACCATCAGAAATATTTATTGTCGTCCCTCTATAAGTGGGATCTATCGCATCTTCTGTTGCAATAGAAGATGATGGAGATAAAGTTACCGTTTTAACTCCAGTAAGTCCTGGGGCAACTTCAAGACCATGACAGGTATTACCATCAATACCTATAGTGTTTGCGTAATCTCCATTAACGTAAGCGATTTCTGTTAACTGTTCAAAAGTGATATCGCCTTCATCAGACTGTGAATACACAAATTCTGCATCATACATACAACGTTTATCTTCCCACCAAGAACCTGCGTTAAACCAAGCAGCATATGTATGTGAGCCATCTGCTTGCACTTCGTTTGGTCCTAATCCAATATTTCCATCTTTATCTGCTGCCCAGTACCATTTTTTATTATTACCAGCACCACCAGTTAAAAACTTTTTAGCTTCTTGGTCGTCGAAAGAACTATATACATCAATATTGATTGAAGACGTACTTTGAGATCCGCCAGTTCCAGAGGCTATAACCGTAACTGTATATGTGTTTGTGTCAACTTTTGAAAACCTATGACTTGTAACTCCTGATGCGGCTACAGCATCTGTATTGTCCCCAAAGTTGTATATATAAGTTATTGTGTTATCTGCCGTAGCTGTAAAATTTACTAAGCCACTACCATCTCCACCTGGATTGTTAGAGTCTTCACCAACAATCTCATAAGAAATTTGTATATTACTTGGTGCAACTATATCTCCAACTTCGTAATTATCTTCTTCGCAACTCATTAATGTTATTAATGCAAGAACAAAGGTTATATAATATTTAATTGTTTTCATCTTTTTATTTTTTATTTATGAAAATATAAGTTATCAATATACACGGTAGCATTACCACCTGAAGTATCCCAAACTAGTTGGGTAATTCCAGCGCGATCCATATCATAATTTGATAAAGGAATAGTGACACTAACCCATGTACCTTGGTTAATTACTGGAAGAAACTCAATATCTTCCTGAACAGGGTTATAAGTGGTGTTTACCATTTTAAGTCCTAAGGTGGTGGCGTCTTGTGTATAGTAATCAAAATGTAGATAGCTCATTCCAGTCAAATCTGTTGGGTTATCATAGTTGGTTACAATACCTGAATAATTTAATAAATCATATTGCCAAACATTGTTTCCTGCTATAGGGAAATCTGATAGTGTTGTTGTTTGACCCCAGTCAGGATTTACTTCACTTAGCGCAACCCCTGTATAAGAATCACTATAAATAGAAATAACATCAGCCTGTGCTATAGTAGGTACTGGAGCAACCACTGTTGGTTGAGCGCCAGACTTAGAAGAAAAATATAAATTATCAATATATACTTTCGCGCTTCCTCCAGACGTATCCCAAATAAATTGAGTTACTGCAGATAAATCCAAGTCAAAATCTGATAATGGAATGGTTACACTTGCCCATGTTCCTCTTATTATATTGCCTACAAACTCAATATCTTCTTGATTAACAACGGTATTTACCATTTTTAATCCTAAAGTTTCTGCATCAGGTGTAAAGTAATTAAAATGTACATAATCCATACCTGATAAGTCTGTTGGTGCATCATAATTTGAAACAATACCTGAATAGTTTAAGTTTTCATATAACCAGATATTGTTTCCATCAATATCAAGAGTTGTCAAAGTTGTTGTTTGACCCCAATCTGGGTTTATTTCGTTTAAACCAATGTTAGTATATGCATCACTAAAAAGAGAAACAACATTAGCTTCAGTTGTAGTTGGTGTTGGAGCAGGAACCTCAGGGGTTTCTGCTACAATGGAAGGGTTCCAGAAATAAATATTATCTATAAACACAGTTCCTGCTGCCCACGTGTCGCCTACAAGTTTCAGTTGAAATATTTCTGTAACCGTTAGACCTTGATCTGTGTAATCTGAAACAAGGATATCCAAGCTTGTCCATTCACCAGTTGTTAAATCTTTTTTTATAGGTGCTTCTGTAGCGCCTCCAGGAGTGTTATTAATTAATGAAGTTTCTAATTTAAGACCTTCATCTGCCGTCCAAACGTCCAAGTGTAAATATTTCATTCCTGAAACATCTATTGATGTTCCATCTGCTAAAGCAATACCTTGATAACTAAGGTTAGTGTATTGTAACATTTCATCACCATTTAAATCAAAAATACCCCAGCCACTTCCTTGTCCGGCTTGTCCCCAATCTGGGAAATAATTAGTATTAGGAACGTCTGTGTATTTAGTACTATATATGGATATAACATCAGTTTCCTCTCTGCTAGGAGGTGTAGGAGCTGAATCTGTAGGTTGTAAAATGGCCGTAACTTCAAAATCAAAAACACACTCTGTTGTTTGAGACGATGCACTCATTGCTACTACTCTAATGGTATACGTTCCAGCTTCTTGATATTGGTAATCTACGGGTTCTCCATTATTAGCTGTTTCAGGTTCATCTTTTCCTGGTTCCCCAAAATAGACCTCGTAAGAAATACCAAATTTAGCCGTTACAGTTACATCTACTTCTTTAGATATAGCTTTGTCATTGCTTCTTTTAATATTTTCGTTTAATACACAACTCATTTTGGGTGCTTCGTAAACTACAGGGAGAGATTTTGTTGCAGTAGCTGTTAGACCTGTTAATCCAACGGCCTCAATAATTACATCGTAAAATTCTTCTTCTGGAAGTTCAGCATATTGATGTACCACACTTTCACCTTGAATTACTTCTGCTAACATTTCAGTACCATCTCCAAAATTTATATTATAAGATGCGGCACCTATAGCATTTGGTGTAATACTTATTAGACCTAAATTTCCTGTATCTTCATCCAAGATGGGTTTAAAAACTGCAGAAACTTCTGATGGCGCCTCAACTTTATCAATAAAACTTAAATCATTATCATCTTCGGCGCAACTCATGAAGAAGATCAAAGCGAAACTAAATATATATTTTAATGTTTTCATATCTTATTTTTTTAATTTGAATATCCTGGGTTTTGTGACCAAGTGTTTCCAGCAAGCTCAATTTCAAGTCTTGGAATAGGAAATAAGTCATGCTTATTAACTTCAAAGCCAGGAATCGTACTCGTTTTCTCTGTTCTAACCTGATCGAAAAACCGATGACCCTCTCCAGCCAATTCCAATCTTCGCTCTTGCAAAATGTTTTCTAAGGTAGCAGGAACTCTGTAACTGATATCTCCAGAAAAGGCTCTATCTCTAACTTCGTCGAGCAATGTTTGAGGGTCTCCTTTAGGCGATGTAGCTTGAAGATTAGCTTCTGCAGCCATTAACAATACATCAGAATAGCGTATTGCTCTATAGTTATTACCGTGGGTAATTCTAGTGTCTGGTAAGTTAGCTTCCTTATATACCATGTATTTAAAATTGTAATAACCCGTATATTCATTTCTTTTATCAAATTTTAATTCAGGCATTTGTGCTGCGTAAGCTTCAATATTAAAAAATGTTGCATTGAGTCTAGTATCTGCAACATCATATAAATCAACAAGCTCTGGAACAGGCGTGCTAAACGTATTGCCATCATCATAAGGACCCCAGTTTACCTTTTCACCTGTAAATCTTGGTGACATATAACCTGCTGCTACATTACCTTCAGAATACTCTAATTGCTCATAATTTCCTCCTTCAACACCTATAGAATATTGAATTTCAAAAACAGATTCTTCATTATTCTCGTTGTTATTAAGAAAAATAGTTCCAAAATCCTCAACTAAACGATATTGTTTTGACTTAATTACTTTATCAAAAGCATCTGCAGCCTTGTCATATTCTTTTTGGAATAAATACACTTTACCCAATAAGGCCCACGCAGCTCCTTTTGTAGCTCTGCCTGGTTGCGCTTGTATCCAAGGCAAACTATTTGTAGCAGTTATTAAATCTTGTTCAATTTTATCATAAACGTCCGCTTTAGGAGTTCTACCAATAGATTGAGCGCCTTCAACAGAGATTCTTCCGTCAACTATTAACGGGACATCGCCAAAAAATTTAACTAATTGAAAATAGTAAAATGCCCGCAAAAATAAGTTTTCAGCTAATAATTCAGGTTTTCTGTCAAAATCAACTTGATTTTGAAATTCAACAATATAGTTAGCTCTGCCTATACCAGCATACATCCATTTCCATACATTTCTTAAAGCTAAATTATCGGCATTATGAGTCATGTCATCAATCTGTTGCCATTCTGGAGTATCTGTAGGCCGCTCACCTCCACATAAAGCATTATCTGAGGCAATTTCTCCTAGTATGTGAATTAAATAATTGGTTCCTAAAAGGTCATATGTGCCAATTAAAGCATCTTCATAATCTTGTTGTGAATTAAAGAAGTTTTCAGTATTCTGTTGTCCTTCTTTAGAGATATCAATATAATCATCACAAGCATTAACTGAGATAGTTAAGGCTGCAAGTATCATTAATTTTATTATATTATTTTTCATATCGCTTAGTCTTTAAAATGAAATATTAACTCCAGTAGTAAACGTTCTAGTTTGAGGGTATTGACCCAAATCTACTCCTGCGCCCAATGGACTTGCATTAGAAACATCTGGATTATATCCACTATAGTTAGTGAATGTATATAAGTTGTTTACAGCTACGTAGAGTCTAAACCTGTCTAAACCTAATTTTTCTAAGACTTCACTAGGTAAAGAATATCCTAATTGAACATTCTGTATTCTTAAATAAGAACCGTCTTCTACATAAAAATCAGAAAACAAAACATTACCAGACGCATTGTTTGATGCTCTTGGAACAGTATTTGAAGATCCTTCTCCAGTCCACCTGTCCAAGTATAATCTTGATTTGTTGCTATACGTTAAAAAACGTTCATAACTTCTAACCACATCATTTCCTATTGACGCATATAGTGAGGTGCCAAAATCAAAATCTTTATAATTTAGGTTCAGATTAAATCCTACCGTGGCATCAGGGATAGGGTTACCTATTACCGTTTTATCAACAGAGCTATCAATAACACCATCACCATCAATGTCAACAAATCTAATGTCGCCTGGTGCTGCGCCATCTTGAAACTTGTCGTCAAGGTCATCTATCGTACCATCATCGTTAGTATCTGTGTTTAAAGCATCTATTTCTGCTTGGTTTTGATATATACCATCCGTTTTTAGGCCATAAAAGACACCGATTGGAAGACCTGTTTGGAACCTTGATGTTTGCTGAGCCAAATCAAATAAGCCTCCAGAAATAAATCCTGCTGCATTATTTACTTTAACAGCTTTGTTCTCAATGGTAGTTACGTTTAAGCCTAATCCTAATTTAAATTTGTCCGAAAAGTCATGATTAAAATTTAAACTTATATCAAACCCTTTATTCTCAATAGTTCCAGCATTTACAATTGGAGCAGAACTACCCGGAGCCGCAGCACCTACTAAAGCAGAAACTTCTGGGATTAATAATAAGTCCTCTGTTGTTTTCTTATAATAATCGGCCGTTAAATCTAATTTTCCATTAAAGAACCCTGCATCTATACCAATATTTGTTTGTGTATTGGTTTCCCATTGTAAATTAGGGTTAGACAAAGCACCAATGGCATTACCATAGTATAAATTGTCTCCAAAAGAATACGAAGCTTCTGTACCGTTGGTTCCTTGCAGGAAGCCTAACCATCTGTAGCTACCTATTTTGTCATTACCAGTAATACCCCAACTAGCTCTAACTTTTAATTTGTTAATACTTTCTGATTTGAAAAAACCTTCATTACTTATTAACCAACCTCCTGAAACAGAAGGAAAATATCCTATTCTATTTTCTGGACCAAATCGTGTTGATGCATCACGTCTTAACATAGCTGAGAAGAGGTATTTACCATCATAATCATATTGCACTCTACTAAAGAATGAATACCATCTGTCTTCGTTTATACCTGTTGATGCATTGCTATTCTGTCTTATAGTTTCTCCGCTATCAATATTCCCGTCAGCATCTACAACCTCATCATAAATAAATGATTGAGTATTAAATAAGTATGCATTTTTCCAGCTATCTCTATCTGGACTTATGGTTAAATAACCAAACCCGTAAGCACCATAAAAATTCTCACTTCTTATAGAAGAACCCAATAAAGCACTAACATTATGTTTTTCTATTGAAAACTTATAGTCTATAAAATTCTCAAAATTATAATCGAAGTAATTTTGGTTGTCTTCACTTACTGTACTAAAAACATCCGTAACTCCGTTATCATTTCTATCTAAATCGAAAGCTCCTCCATTTAATGTAACGCTATTTACAACCTTCCCAGATCCGTAATAGCTTAAAGGGTTATATCCTCTATTTACAACATCGGCATAATTAAAATTAAAACGGCTAGTTGCTTTTAAGTTTTCTAAAATATTATATTCTAATTCGATTTTCCCAGTAAACCTATTCGTTTTAGATTGATTGTAGGTGTTATTAACTACAGCTAAAGGATTCACAATTTCAGAACCCTGGTTATCTCCAATATAAGTAAACCCTCTTGATGGACCTGTTCCGTCTGTACCGTCATAAACCGAAGTTAAAGGTGATGCATTTAGACCATAATATAAAACAGACCCTCTACCGCCTTCATTTATTCCTTTACTTTTAATGTTTGTGTAAAGTAAAAATGTATTAAGTTTTAATTTTTTTGATAAATCGATGCCTAAGTTGTTTTTAATGGTCATACGGTTATAATTAGATTTATCTGGAGCTATAATACCATCTTGAGCAAAATAACTAGCACTTACACTATATGTAACTGTATCTGAACCTCCATTAGCTCCAATTGTATGATTTATAATTGGAGATGTTGTAAATAATTCATCTTGCCAATCTGTTCCAACACCAAATCCTCCAATATTGGGATAAGGAATACCATTGCCATCTGCAGCTTCTGTTTCATTTATATATACAGCATACTCTGTAGCATTCATTAAATCTAATTGATTTGAAGCCTGTTGCATGGATAAAAATGAGTTATAAGAAAACTTTGTAGCTCTGTTTCTCTTACCAGATTTAGTTGTAATAAGTATAACACCATTAGCTGCTTGAACTCCATAAATAGCAGAACTAGCATCTTTAATAATGTCCATTTTTTCAATATCATTTGGATCTATAATACCCAAATCTGGACCAATATTAACACCATCAACAATAACCAAAGGGCTATTATCTCCGTTGGTTGTTACACCACGTATTCTAATATTTAATCCCGCTCCAGGAGATCCCGAATTGGATGTTACTTGTACACCAGCTGCATTACCTTTTAAAGCTTCTTCAATTCTGGCAGGGTTAGATTCAATAATCTTTTCTGAATCTATACTTGTAAAAGCTCCAGAAACTAATTCTTTTCTTTGAGAGCCATATCCAATTACAACAACCTCTTCGAGCTTAGCAAGATCTTCTTCTAATTGAATTTTTAAATTAGCAGAATCCGTTATAACAATTTCTTTTGTTATATAACCAATATAGCTAAATGATAAGGTAGCACCTGCTTCAACATTGGTAATTATAAAATTACCGTCAAAATCTGTTACTGTTCCTTTACTTGTATTCTTGACTATTACATTAACTCCTGGTATAGGAAAGCCTGCATTGTCTTGAACATTTCCACTTATATCTTTATTCTGCGCACTAGCGTAAGCAAAAAAGAATAAGGTTAAAATTTTTAAGAGTGTTTGCCTCATTTTAATATAGTTTATTTAGTTTCAGTAAAGCTAGTATCACTAATTGTTAATTTATAGTTTTTTACCTCAACAAAAAACATACATAGTAAAAAAATTATGTAAATTTTACGAAAAAGACAATAATTACAAGGGTTTTTAAGAATAATGAATTACAAAAAAATAACCTTTAAAACAAAAAAACACAACAATGTTGTGCTTTTGTATAGGTAAAAATTAAGTGTGTTGTAGTCTTAAATTTCTAAAATGTAGTCTGTAAGGCTTGACTCGTGTGGTAAATTCATTTTTTTACGCAATCTGTATCGTTTTACCTCTACACTTCTTGAAGATATATTAAGCAAAGGCGCTATTTCTTTTGAAGATAAATTTAGTCGTAAATAAGCACATAATCTTAAATCGTTTGAGGTAAGCGATGGATGTTCTGCTTTTATGATTTTAAGAAAATCTTTATCGGCGTTATTAAAGGCTTCTTCAAACAGATGCCAATCATCGGTATTATTTAAATTTTTGTCAATTATTTTAATAACATGCTTAATTGCATTTTTAGTATCATCGGCATTTTTAAGTTCTTTTTTAATACTATTTAAAAACTCATTCTTTTTAATTAAGCTCATAGTAGAAATACCAAGTTCTCTATTTTTATTTTCAATATCTTGCCTTAAATTATCATTATTAAAACGCATTAATTGTTGTTTGTTTTCAAGTTCTTTAAGCTCTAAATCTCGCATCGTTTTACGTAATAATTTTTCTCTTTGTTTTTTGTAATAACGCTTATACATATGGTGCATAAATAATGAAAACAATAAAACAATAAGGATATAGCTTACCAAAAATAAATTGGATAAAAACCAAGGCCTCTCTATATTAAAACTATAAGATGCTACATTAGCACTAATATTATTACCTGTTTTAGCACGTACATTAAATGTATAATCGCCATACGGAAGGTTATTAAAAAAAACTTTTGATTCGTGTGTCCATTCACTCCATTTAGGATATATTCCTAATAATTGATATTGATACTTGGTACCTAACGATTTTTCAAATTCTGGTACACTATAACTAAATTCAAAATTATTTTCTTGGTTTTTAAAAGTACCATGAATAGATTTATTAATAATTTTTGGAGGTGAATTTAAGTCTGTTTCAGCAATTGAATTAATAGAAACTCTATAATTTTTATTACGAATTTTATTTAAATTTAATAGTAAATAACCTGAAGAGGTTCCTATTAAATATTTTTCCTTATTTATAAAAGTTATATTTTCATATCCTGTTTGACCAATTGGAAAAGATTCTGAAAATGAAATTTTATTAAATTTTAACTTATCACTTAATTTACTTGTAATTACATAATTTAAATTGTTTTTAGAAAAACTCCATAATGTATTGGTTTCTTTAATAAAAACAAGTCTTCCAGATGTGTAGTTTTCTTTATCTAAAATGGCGCTTAAAATTGAATCTTTTACAAATGAATTTATTTTCTCTTTATATTTAAAAACACCATTACTATAGGTATAATAAATATTATCATTATAATTAATTAAGCTAGAATTAAGTTCTTTTTCGACATTTAAATCCTTATCCATTTTTACAACTTCTGTAAAATCATCATTTACTTCAAGAATAAAAACACCTTTATATTCATGACTTACCAATATTTTATTTCCAGATATTTCAAAAAACTTACTAGAAAAGTTAAATCCTTTTATCTTATTTTTTAAAACCCATGTATTATTTTTTCTTTCAATAATATATAAGCCATCATAATTACCTTGAAGTAATGTATTTTCATTTATTGGCTTAATACTCCAAGTGCCTTGTATATCTATAATCTTTTCAATTTTGTTATTATTAATAACAAACGTTCCTGAATCATGCCCGCAAAATAACTGATTATTAATTTCGCTTAAATTCCAAACAGCTCCTTGAGATCCTTCAATAAATTTAAAATTATCTTTAGACTCTAATGATTTATAAAATAGACCTTGATTGGTTCCTAAATATAAATTGTTATTAAACACAGCAGAGGCATAAACTGTTCCTATTTTTCCTTCTTTATCTTTATAAATTGTAAAAGGAGAATTAATATTAACACAGTTAATACCATTATTTAACGCTAGCCAAATATTATTATCAAAGTCTTCAAATACATAATGAATAGAATTATTGCTTAAGCCATTAGTTATATTAGTATGATAATCTATCTCGCCATTAACAGTAAGATGAATAATACCGTTAGATCTAGTGCCTAGTATAAAACTCTTATCTTTTAATTGCGTGCTTCTATAAACACTTACTTTAGAAAGTAGGGTATTTGCAGGTATATTCCATTTTATAAGTTTATTATCATTTAGAATATAAAACCCACTATCTTCTGTTTCTATTAATAGTTTATTGTCATGATAAAACATGTTAACCATTAAATTATCTTTAATTATATCATGATTAGAAATTAATTTAGCTTTTCCTTTTTCTATAGTATATAAACCGTCTTTAGTTTTTTGAAAATAAATTGCATCATTAACTTTAAATATTTTATAAATTAAATTTTCAGATTCTATAATATCTAAAGTTTGATCGTTTTTATGATATATATATATTCTATTTAAAGATTGAAATAAAATAAAATCATTTAAACTAATAATGTTCCAAAACTCTTCATCTTCAATAAATTTTATATTTAATTTTTTTGATAAGGATGTATATAATAATACACCTAAATCATTTTTTTTCCAATAACCGAATTCTTGATTACACCCTGTATAAATAATATCATCTATAATATTTACAGAGCGTATTATAGATTGATTAGGAGATTTATATAATTGCCATTTTGAACCATTAAATTCTAATAGTCCTTTATTATTAGCCACATATATATATTTCTCTTTAGATTGTGTTATAGACCAATTTTGTGTTTCGGCGCCATAATCATTTGGATAAAAAATTTGAATAGGGGGTTGCTCTTGAGCTTTCAAAATAATAAAAGCAAATAACCATATATACCTTATATAAAAAATAGCGTTTTGCATTTAAATAAAAATAAATGTTATGGTACTAATATAATCTAAATCCTTTTAAAATAAGGAATTAAATAAAAATTGTATGGCTTTAGTATGGAAAAAATAAGATTTAGATCTTGTTTTTAAATACCATACAAAAAAAGCCAATACTTAAAGTATTGGCTTTTTATGTATAAGACACGTTTTTAATTTATTCATTCATTCTCTTTATTCTTCCTCCTAAAACTTTACTTTCATTAACTGTTTCTGGATTGCCGTAAATAAACACATCACCTCCAGCTCTAATTTTAACATCTACTAATTTTGATGCATTTACATGAGCTTCGCCTGCGGCTTTTATATTTACTTCTGTTTTATCTGTTTTAAACTCACTTCCTTGATAAGTACCACCTGTTGAAATTGAAATATTTTGATTTTTCGATTTACCAGTAACTGTAATTATACCACCTGTAACAGCTTTAATATTTGTATAAGTAACATTTACTGGAACATTAATTTTACCTCCTTCTTGAGCTCTTAAATCTATTTCAAATTGTTTTATAGTATCATCAGAAAGTACTTTAGCACCTTCATTAACATCTATAACATCAAGAGCTGTATAATGTAAAACTATTTTTGTTTTATTACCATCAAAAGCTTCTTCTAATTTCATTTTTATTTTTAAAGTTCCGTTTTTATTATTTATAATAACATCTGCTTTGTTTTCTCCTGTTATAATAACTTTGTTATCATTAGACTTTACTAATTCAACTTCTATTAAATCGTAAACTTTAAGCTCGCTAAAATCGCCAACAGCTTTTTCAATAGGGTTTTGTGCAAAAATTACTGTTGTTATAAAAAGAATAAATACTTTAACTAATGTTTTCATATGTTTATAATTATTGTTTTTTATGTAACGCAAAACTATCAATAATTATTCCGTTGTTAATTCACTTTATGAAAATTTTATAAGAAACTAAAATATACTAAGATATCTATATAATCTAACCTGTTACTATATCTAAATAATCTTAAACACATAATTTCTATTTAGAATTGGTTGTTGTTAGTATCATTCCATTTTTTTTAGTACTTAAGAAACTACTATATTGTGCTTTACTAATTATTAAAGTTAAACATTATGAATAAGTTATTATCTAAATCAGCATTAATAGTTGGAATAATTGTTACTGCATTTTTTCTTTTAGCTGTTGGTCCAAAATTAATAGGGTCAATATTAGAAAATGGAATAAATGGAATAAAGGAAATAGGAGGAGCAATTATGAATTGGTATGATAATCCAACTGGGTTTTTCATTACCTATTTTGTTGGATACGCTGTTATTTGGAAAAGTAAACTAATAGGGGCACTTATTATTATTCTTGCCTGTGTATTAGTTACTCTAGTTAATATTGACAACATGGGGTGGATTATATTCACTCTCCCTGCTGCTGCAGTAAGTATATTATATTTATTACTTTGGAATAAAACTAAAAGAATAAAAAACAATGCCTAAGAATGTATAACCGCAATTACAGCATATTCGACTACGTCCGAATCCACTCGGAATTACTAATGTCAGTGCCAAACCTAAAATTAACGCTTATAAACCCGTAACTGAAGGTTATACGAGACCATTAAACGAACCTCTCAAAAATAAAAAGAAAGCCTCAAATTATTACATAATCTGAGGCTTTTCATTTTACTAAAATTTCACGAATTAATCTTCAGGTTTTCCTATTAGATTAAAATCGAGATGTTTTTTAACTAAATCGGTGTTTTTAACTTTTACAATAACCTCATCACCTAATTGATACATGGTTTTTGTGTTTCTGCCAACCATAGCATATAAATCTTGATCGAACGCATAATGATCGTCATTCATATCGCGAACACTTACCATACCTTCACATTTATTAGAAATAATTTCTACATAAATTCCCCAATCGGTTACACCAGAAATAACACCTACAAATGTTTCATCTTTATGGTCTTGCATAAATTTAATTTGCATGTATTTAATAGAATCGCGTTCTGCTTTAGTAGCCAGATTTTCCATGTTACTAGAATGGTTACATTTTTCTTCATAAATATCCTCGTTAGCCGATTTTTCACCATCTAAATACAATTGTAATAAACGGTGTGCCATCACATCGGGATACCTACGAATAGGCGATGTAAAATGACTATAATAATCGAAAGCCAAACCATAATGTCCAATATTTTTGGTGGTGTATTCAGCTTTACTCATGGTTCTAATTGTTAAAGTATCAACTAGATTTTGTTCTTTTTTTCCGTTTACTTCTTTTAATAAATTATTTAAAGAACTAGAAACACTTTTTCTATCTTTAAAATTTAATTTATAACCAAACTTAGAAACAATACCTTGTAAACTAGCTAATTTACTATCATCTGGCTCGTCATGAACTCTATATACAAAGGTTTTTTTAGGATCTTTTTTACCAACAAATTCCGATACTTTTCGGTTGGCTAATAACATAAATTCTTCAATTAATTTATTAGCATCTTTACTGGTTTTAAAGAATACACCAACTGGATTTGCTTGTTCGTCTAAATCAAATTTTACTTCTACTTTATCAAACGAAATAGCACCATCACGCATACGTTTATTACGCATTTTTTTAGCTAGTTCATCCATTTTTAAAATAGCCAAAGCAATATCTTTTGAAGTTTCGTAATCTTTTCCAGTTAATGAAACTTCACTTGGAATGGTGGTATTTATTTTTCCTGTGTTTTTAAGTACTTCGTCTGCGCTCAGTGTGACATTATTCTCAATAACTGCTTGGGCTTCTTCGTAAGCAAAACGTGCATCACTATAAGTTACGGTTCTACCAAACCATTCATTTTTAATGTCACATTTATCATTCATTTGAAACACAGCAGAAAAGGTTAGTTTTTCTTCATGCGGACGTAATGAACACGCTTTATTAGATAATACTTCTGGTAGCATAGGTACCACACGGTCTACTAAATATATAGAGGTGGCACGTTCGTATGCTTCATCATCTAATACAGAGCCTTCTTGTAAATAATGTGATACATCGGCTATATGAATACCTATTTCATATAATCCGTTATCTAAAATTTTAAACGATAAGGCATCATCAAAATCTTTAGCATCTTTAGGATCGATGGTAAAGGTTAAATCTTTACGCATATCGCGTCGCTTACTAATTTCTTCTTCTGTAATAGAGGTATCTATATTATTAGCAAATTCTTCTACTTCATGCGGAAACTCGTTTGGTAATCCATATTCAGCTAAAATAGCATGAATCTCTGTACTATGATCGCCTGGTTTACCTAAAACTTGCACCACTTTACCATAAGGTGAATCGGCATTTTCTGGCCAATCTTCAAGTTTTACAAGCACTTTATCGCCATCTTCAGCTTTATTAATTTTATTAATAGGAACAAAAATGTCTTTATACATTTTATTACTATCGGCTACTACAAAAGCAAAATTCTTCTTTTCATGAATTTGAATAACACCAACGTATTCGCTTTTTTCTCGATTTAAAACCTTTGTAATTTCGCCTTCTAATTTTCCTCTATGGCGTCGTTTATAAACATAAAATTCTACTTCATCGCCATTTAAGGCTTTATTTATATTGTTTGATGCAATAAATACATCATCTTCAAATTCATCGCAAATAACGTAACCGTTACCTTTTGCAGCTAAATCTAATTTTCCTGTATAATATTCGGTATTAACAATGGCTTTAAATTTACCACGTTCTACTTGTTCTATATCTTGTTTAGCAGCTAATTTTGCTAAGGTTTTTATAATTTGGTTTCTGCTACTAGCATCATTTACACCTAATTTAGCAGCAATTTGTTTGTAGTTGTAAGATTGATTTCTGTCTTTTTTTAAAATACTTAAAATTGTATTTGATAGGTTGGAAATACCTTTGTTGGATTTCCCTTTTTTCTTTTTTGTCATTTAATTTTTGTAATCATATTCATTTCCTAAGATACAGGAAATTGTGTTATTAAATAGCATTATTTTAGGAGAAGGTTTGCTATTTATTTTATACAAAGTTACAATTAAATTATTTAATCTTATTTTCTTAGTGTTAAATTGAAGTTATCAACTATATATATTATATAATTCTTTTTCTTTTAAAATTTAAAAAATAAATGGTGGTTATTATAGTGTGTTAATATCTGGTATAACTTTTTTAAATTTTATTTTGATTACAATAAATTTACATTCTGTTAATAGGTAATTAACAATAGAATTTATATTAATAGGTTCATTTTTAATGATTTTAATTTTTCTATAAACAGTTGTTAACAACTAAAAAGTACTGTTAATTTTTAATAAATATTTATATTTTCATGTTTATATGTATCAAATTTTAGTCTCATAACATTGCTAAAAAAAGTGAGTTAAATTTTAGGTTTTTTAGTTCAGGTTTTTGATTGGAAAATTAAATGGATATTCAATATTATTCTTTTAAAAAAGAATAAACAGTTATTAACAAGTAATGAGTGTTAAAACGATGAGTAATGAACATTGCTTTATTTTTTAATAAGAAATAAAATTAAAAACTTTATAAATAATGAAGTAACTTATTGATTATTAGTTATAAGTATTTTATAATAGTACTTATTAACATTTAAAATTAACTAAGCTAAATTTTTTGAGTTTCTGTTGAAATAGTAATTCTGAAGAAAATAAGAATTTAAAATAAAGTATTTTAAAGATAGAACTAAATAATGATTGATTAAAAGGTATTGTTAATTTGTAACTTATTAAGTTATAATAAATAGAGTTTCATTAACTTTGAACTTTAAACTATATATTACTTTTATTATGATAATTTCAATAGGAAATGACCACGCAGGAACCGATTATAAATTTGCCATCATGAAGCATTTAGAAGCAAAAGGTTATACTGTTAATAACTATGGTACCGATACAAATGATAGTGTAGATTATGCCGATTTTGTACACCCTGTTGCTGAAGATGTTGAAACTAATAAAGCCGATTTTGGTATTTTAGTTTGTGGTAGTGCAAATGGAGTTGCTATGACAGCTAATAAACACCAAAAAATACGTGCTGGTTTGTGTTGGAATAAAGAAATTGTACATCTTATTCGCAGTCATAATAATGCTAATATTTTATGCATTCCTGCTAGATTTACTGCTATTCCACAAGCTTTAGAAATGGTTGATGTATTTTTAAATACAGAATTTGAAGGCGGACGCCACCAAAACAGAATAGATAAAATACCTTTATCTTGTTAAATGGCACACAACCATTCTCATAATCATTCGCATACACATCCAGATTTAAAAGGACGCAATCTTTTAATATCTATATTTTTAAATATTCTTATTACAGTTTCACAGGTAATAGGTGGTCTTATTTCTGGTAGTTTAGCGCTTTTAAGTGATGCGCTTCATAATTTTAGTGATGTACTTTCATTAGTAGTTAGCTATTTAGCCAATAAATTATCTAAAAAACAAGCTTCATTACACAGAACTTTTGGATATAAACGCGCTGAAATATTAGCAGCGTTTATTAATGCATCTACACTAATTATAGTTGCTATTTTATTAATTATTGAAGCTATTAAACGTTTTCAAGACCCAGAAGAAATAAAATCTAATTTAGTTATTTGGATGTCTCTTTTAGGAATTATTGCTAATGGTATTAGTGTCCTTTTACTTAAAAAAGATTCTGAAGCTAATATGAATATGCGAAGTGCTTATTTACATTTACTTACCGATATGATGGCAAGTGTGGCAGTACTTATAGGTGGTTTATTAATGAAGTTTTATCAGATTTATTGGATAGATAGTGCTTTAACTTTAGCGATAGCTATTTATTTAATTTGGATGGGTTTCGATTTATTAAAAACATCTACCAAAGTACTCATGTTATTTACTCCAGATCATATTCCTATAAAGCAAATAGTTGAAGAAATAAATGCTTTTGATGTTGTTAAAAACTTTCATCATGTTCATGTATGGCAGTTAAATGAAGATGAAGTGCATCTAGAAGCACATATCGATTTTAATGAAGATATTACATTATCAGAATTTGATAGCGTTTTGCACGAAATAGAAGATTTAGTGTTTGATAAATACCATATAAATCATGTAAATATTCAACCAGAATATAGAAAACCTGATGCTAAGGACGTGATTGTACAAGACTAGATTATTTTTTTATTTACGTGAAAACGGAAATTTTTTTTGAGTAAATATAAATATGCTAAAAATAGAAGTAAAAACCTTTTCAGAACTTACTAAACTAGAATTATACAATTTACTACAATTACGCAGTGAAGTATTTGTTGTTGAGCAAGATTGTGTGTATCAAGATATTGATGGAAAAGATATAAAAGCAATACATGTTTTAGGTTTTAAAAATGAAAAAATTATTGCGTATACCAGAATTTTTAAACCAGGAGATTATTTTGAATATGCTAGTATTGGTAGGGTAGTAGTAGCAAAAAATGACCGTGCTTTTAAATATGGTTATGATATTATGAAAGCTTCAGTTCAAGCTATTGAAAACCATTTTAAAGTGAAAAAAATTAAAATTTCAGCGCAAGCATATTTAAAATCATTTTATAATAATTGTGGGTTTAAAGAAATAGGAGAGGAGTATCTTGAAGATGATATTCCACATATAGCCATGATAAAAGCGTAATTATCTTTTTAAAGTAAAGTAACCTTTTACAGTCTTGCCTGTATTTAATACAATAATATACCAATAACTATCACTTGTTAATAAGGCTCCATTATAAGTTCCATCCCAACCAGAAGCATTAGGAAGTAAAAATTTTAATAGCTTACCATGTCTATTATAAATGGTAATATTATTAATGCTGTTATGGTTATCAATGACTTTCCATAAATCATGACTTCCATCATTGTTAGGCGTAAAATATTTAGGAATGTAATAATCGCCATTATTAATTAATACATTAAAGTTTGATTCATTATTATGGCAAACCGTTTCATTATAAATGTAAATGGTTTGAGAGGTTGAAATTATATCTCCAGAATTAAGTGGTGTACCATGACCTCCAGGTGCTGTAAAATAATTTCCGTTGGTAAGTATTGGTAAAGCATAACTAGGTCCAATATAATCGTCTAAAACATCCACTAAAACAAAATTATTACAAGCATTAGGTGCGTTAACATAATTAGAAAAAGAAACAGGTTGCCAATAATTATGATCTTCATTTACTTTATCAACAACAACACAGTTTAAATCTGGATTTAAATTAAAATTCATTAAAACCACATTATTATTATTTCCGTTATTAACATTTAAATCACATAATTGATTATTACTACAGTTTAAACTTGTTAACGATTCATTTTTGGTAAGATCTAATACTGTTAATTGATTACTAAAACAAATAAGAGTATTTAATCGACTATTATTGCTAACATCTAATAGACTTAATAAGTTTTGCTCACAAGATAAAGTAGATAGGTTTGTATTTAAGCTAACATCTAAATTTGATAACAAGTTATTACCACATTGAAATGTACTTAGCACATTATTATTACTAATATCAATTGATGTTAGTTGATTGTTTTCACAAACCAAATCAACTAAAGCTATATTCTTTGAAATATCTAAACTTGTTAAATTGTTGTTTTCACAACGTAAAGCTCTTAAATTAGTATTTTGAGAGGTATTTAATGTTGATAATTGATTGTTAAAACCCCATAAAACTTCTAAGTTAGTATGTATAGTAATATCTAAATTAGATATTTGATTATTGCTAAAAAATAGCTGAGTTAATTGTGTGTTTTGAGAAATATTTAATGTTGATAATTGATTATTAGAACAATTAAGTATAGATAAGGATGTAAAATCTTCAATACCTGTAAGGTCGGAAATATTATATCCTGTAACATCTAAATTTACATTAGCATTAATATTTGATGTTAAAACCAATCCATCTATGGGTGCAACATCTAATCCTTTATCTATTAAAGCTTGTTCAAAATTAGGGTCAGGAATAGTAGTAGTTTGTGCAGCACCAACAAAGCATATTAATGATAAAATAATTAAAAATTTTATCTTTTTAATTGCCACCAACATAGGTAATTAAAATTTCAACACGTCTATCAAATTTAGGATCGCCACCAAGTGGAAATTTTCTTCGCATTCCTAAATGGCGCATACGTTTTTTATCAACGCCTTTTTTAGCAAAATAATCGTAAACATATTTTGCTCTGGTTTCAGAAAGGTTTCTTTGTTTTGTTCTTCTATCAACAGCATCTCTACTATTTTGCGTACAACACACATGCCCTTGAATAGTAAAATAAATATCTTTTCTTTCAGCAAGTACTTCAGCAATTTCGTTTAATATTTTTTTAGACTCTGGTGTTACTGTACTGTAACCTGTTTTAAATAATATATTTTTAAAAATTATTTTATCGCCTTTAGAACTTTCTTTTATTAAGTCTACAACATTTTTTTCTTTAACCTTAGGTTCTTTCTCTTCTACTTTTGGTTTAGGTGTTTTAGCTTTTACAATTATTTCAACTTTTCTGTTTAAACCTCTTATTTTTAAAAGATTTTTTTCGTTGACTATTTTTAATAAAACCTCTCCTTTTCCGTCAACATTAGTTATTAAGTTTTCACTAATTTCATTATTAGAAAAAATAGTTTTTATAGCATCTGCACGTTGTTGAGATAGTTTTAAATTATAAGTATCTGCACCAATATCATCACAAAACCCATATATAGAAATAAATTCTATATCAACATTATTTAGGGTAGAAATAAAAAGAAGTAAGCGATTTTCTTCGGTAGATGGAACTATATATTTATCGGTATCAAAATAAACTTCATGAGTTAATTTATTTTGAGAAAAACCAAATATGCCATAGCATGTAATTAATATTAAAACAAATAGTTTATTCATAGTAGGAATATAGAATAATGAACTCGTTTAAATTTTTCACAATTGGCTAAAAATCATCCTTTTGCAATCACTTTTTGTCTTTCCTTCCTTCCGTAGCTCTGCTATGAAACTCAAAAAAGCCTTCAACCGAGCACAAAATGACTAATTCTCGCTTCAATCAAAATAGTTTAAACGAGTTCAAGGATATAAATATACTATTTTAATTTTCGATAAATAAACTTACTTGGTTTATCTTAAATAATCCATATAAGCAGTAATACTACCTAGTATTTCGGTAGCCTTTTTTATTTTAGAATCATGAATTTTATAGTACTCATATAAACCCTCTCTATAAGTATAACGTTTTACAATTTCTTCAGTTAATAATTCTAATAAATAATTTTTATTTTCATCTATTACACTAGATTTAGAGATATTTAAATTAGAAATTAGTGTATTGAAATCTTTTTCAATATTATCATTTAATTCTTCTTTTTGAGAAGCTTCAAAGGCTTTATAAAGCGCTTTTTCTGTTTCAGTTTCAAAAGAAAAGTTATTTGTTTTTAGGTAGTTTTTAAAATCTTTAAAATCAGTATCTGTTAATTTTAAAGTATTTACATCGCTTATATTATGCTTGTAATAATAATTAGTGGCATAATTAAAAACAAGATCGTTGTTTACTATGGCGTTGGTAATAGCAGAATTTTTTGAAGCATTAAAAATAACATCTGGAAATACGCCACCACCATCAAACACTCTACGTCCATTTTTGGTTTTAAATTCATTATAATTTTCTTGTGTAACACGAACAGCTTCTCCTTTTTCGTTTCTATGCCAATAATCTAGAGCTTGAATACAACGTCCTGAAGGTGTATAATATCTAGAAATAGTAATTTTAATTTGTGTTCCATAAGTAAGTTTTTTTGGGCGTTGTACTAAACCTTTTCCAAAACTTCTAGACCCTACAATAACGGCACGATCTAAATCTTGTAAAGAACCAGAAACAATTTCACTAGCTGAAGCACTACCACTATCTATTAAAACTACTAATGGTATTTCGGTATCTATAGGGTCGTTTTGTGTGTAATAGGTTTTATTGTATTTTTTTACTTTAGATTTTGTGGTTACTATCAATTGACCTTTGGGTACAAATAAGTTTACAATTTTAATAGCCTCGTTTAGTAAACCACCTGGATTACCACGTAAATCTAGAATAATACGTTCGGCTCCTTGGGCTTTTAAATCGCGTAAAGCATAATTAGTTTCGGCTGCTGCTTTATCGTTAAATCTGCTTAACACAATATAGCCCGTTTTATTGTTAACCATAGAAAAGTGTGGTACTGCACTAATTTCAATTTCAGCTCTTTTTATAGTCGCTGTTTGTATTTTTCCTTGGCGTTTAAAAGTAACTTCAACCGAAGAATCTGGAGCACCTTTTAATAAATCGCCAGCATGATCTTTATAAGTTTCAATTTGTATATTTCCCACTTTAATAATTTCGTCGCCTGCTTTTAAACCAGCTTTATCTGCAGGATAATTTTTATATGGTTCTACAATAATGAGTTTGTCTTTTAATGTTTTTACTTTAGCTCCAATACCTGTATAATCTCCTGTATTATTAATTCTAGAAGCTTCTACATCTTGCTCGTTATAAAAATTTGTGTAAGGATCTAAATCTGCCAGCATGCTTTTTATAGCCGTATCCATTAAATCACCAGGGTTGGTTTCATCAACATAATTCATGTTAATTTCCTTAAACAAGGTTGTGAAGATTTCTATTTGTTTTGCTATTTCAAAAAAATCGTTTTTAAAAGCCGTTCCTGTTAAGAATATAATGCAAGCTAATGCAGGAATTATAATTTTCTTTTTGAATACGTTTTTCATGTGCTTATAATTATTGTTTTATCGGTCTCTTGTAACATTCATTTAATCATTTCTTATGGTATCGAAAATTTAGCTATGAATGTTTCATTAGAGTTATTTTATTTTTTCAGAAACTTTGTCTTGAAATTTTTCAAATAAAAGTTTCATTCTGTTTTCAACTTGGGTTAAAGTGGGTTTGTCTTTGCCAATGTACAAAATCATAAACGCATGCTGTGTTGTAAAATTGTTAAAATAAGTCCCTTTATTTAAGCGGTAAGATTCTCTTAGCAAACGTTTTATGCGGTTTCTATCTACAGCGGTTTTAAAATTTCGCTTACTTACAGAAACCCCAGTTTTTGCAATAAGATCTTCATCAAAAGTAGTAGGCATATAAACTAAACGCAATGGATATGCAGAAACCGATCGACCTTCTGTAAATAATAGATCAATGAGTTTTTTGCTTTTAAGTTTTTCTTTTTTATTGAATGTGAATTTCAAGTAGTTTCCTTTAAAAACTCAAAGGTAGTAAAATAAAAAATCCACTTGGTTTTAATGTGAGTTTTTCAGCATGTTGTTTAATTTTAATGATCAAATACATATTTGTATCAGTCGTTAAACGAATTCATATTTTTTCTTATAATGTAAAGTTCTTTCAGTTATTTCCTTCCATTCTCACATGATATAAATCATTGTTAAAACATTGGAATCCTAGTACTTTAACTATTTAAAAACTAAAGTTAGCATGGGCGATTTAAATGTTAGCAAACTGAGGACTAAAAAAGATAGAGCAAATTATATTTATCATTTATTAAATGATATAGAGGCTCTTGATTTAATGATTGAAAAAGGTTTAATAGAAGATGCTCCTATTAGAATTGGTGCAGAACAAGAATTTTGTTTGGTTAACAATCAATTTCTACCAGAAGGTAAGTCATTAGAACTTTTAAAAGATATAAATGACAATCATTTTACAACTGAAATTAGTAATTACAATCTTGAAATAAACCTAGATGTTTTAGAACTTAAAAATGATAACTTTTCAAAATTACATAGAGAGTTAGATTCGTTGTTAGAAAAAGCTAAAAAAGCGGCAGCTAAAAAAGGCATTAAAATTATTTTAACAGGTATTTTGCCTTCATTATCTGTTAATAATGTCGACGAGAAAAGTATGACGAATGTTGAACGTTATTCACATTTAAATGATGCTATTAAGCAAGGACGTAGACGCCAAAGTTTCGATATTCATATAAAAGGTGCAGATGAAATAAATTTATTGCATGATTCCGTAATGTTAGAAGGTTGCAATACCAGTTTTCAAATGCACTTACAATTAAGCCCAAAAACGTTTGTAGACAATTATAATTGGGCACAAGCTATTTCAGGTCCCGTGTTAAGTGCTTGTACAAATTCGCCAATATTATTTGGTAAGGAGCTTTGGAGTGAAACTAGAATAGCCTTGTTTACACAAAGTATAGATACCCGTGCTAATTCATATTTATTAAATGAAAAACAATCTAGAGTCAGTTTTGGTAGTAATTGGCAAACAGGGTCTATTACCGATATTTTTAAAGACAATATTTCTAGATTTAGAAGTTTTTTAACTACTGATTTTACACGAAATAGTGTAGACATGGTTAAAAATGGAGAAACACCAAAATTAAAAGCATTACGCTTGCATAATGGTACCGTGTATCCTTGGAATAGAGTATGTTATGGTGAATTTAATGGCAAGCCAAATTTAAGAATTGAAAACCGATACATACCTTCTGGCCCTACAACTACCGATGAAATTGCTAATATGATGTTTTGGGTTGGTGTTATGTTAGGTAAGCCAAAACAGTATAATAACATTCATGAACAATGGGATTTTAAAGATGTAAAAACCAATTTTTTTAATGCAGCGCGTTATGGAATGGCAGCTCAGTTTTATTGGAATGGCAAATACATTTCTAGTTACGATTTAATTTTAAACCAATTACTCCCCATGTCATATAAAGGGTTGTATGCAGCAGGCGTATCGCCTAAAGATGCCGAACATTATTTAAAAGTTATTAAAGATAGAATTAAACGCCATAATGGTTCAGAATGGCTTGTTAGAAATTTTAGGAGCTTATTAAAAAACCACAAACGTTTTGAAGCTATGCAATTGCTAACGGCTAAAATGTATGAAAAACAAGAAACGGGATATCCTGTTTCTACTTGGAGTATGTTACATCATACACAAGATGTTCCTTTTATAAAAAACCGTTTTGTTAAGCATATTATGAGTTATGATATTTTTTCAGTAGACAAAAATGATAGTATCGAACTTGTTTTAAATATTATGAAATGGAAAAATATTCATCATATGCCTGTTATAGACACTAATAGAGTATTGGTTGGTTTAATAACATGGAAAGATCTAGAGGTGTATTTAGATAATACAAAACAAAAACACAATAGTATAGGTAAATTAATGAAAACAGATCTGATAACTGTTGATGAATATACACCTGTTGAAACGGCGAAAAGACTCATGGAAGACCAGGCTATTGGTAGTCTTCCAGTAATTAAAAACAATAAATTAATAGGTTTAATTACTTTAAACGATTTTTAATATATGACTGATGTATATAGCAAAGCTTTAAATAATAAAATAGCTGTTGGTAGAATACTTGATAAAATTGAAGGTTCTCATCCAGGACCAACAGTTGTGTTTTTTGGTGGTATTCATGGTAATGAAACAGCTGGTGTTTTTGCTATAAAAGATACTTTAGCAGGTATAAATGCATCCTATGTAAAGGGTACTATTTTTGGGGTTTCGGGAAACTTATCAGCACTTAAAAAAAACCAGAGATATACTGAAAAAGATTTAAACAGGTTATGGACAAAAGAAAGTATTGAAGCCATTAAAAAAAAATCTAATTTAAATGCCGATGAGAAAGAGTTAATAGCCTTATTAGAGGTTTTAAATGATATTTTAAAAACCAATCAGCCACCATTTTATTTTATCGATTTACATACTACATCTAGTCAAACACTACCTTTTATTACTATTAATGATGCATTAATAAACCGAAAATTTTCTAAACAATTTCCTGTACCTATTATTTTAGGTATAGAAGAATATTTACATGGACCCTTATTAAGTTATATAAACGAATTAGGCTATGTCTCATTGGGGTTCGAATCTGGACAGCATGATGATTTACGCTCCATAACCAATACTATTGCTTTTATATATTTAACCTTAGTTTTTTCTGGAGTTTTAAATGAGAAAGGTCTCGTAGGTTTTTCTAATTTTTATAAACAATTACAAACTCAAACAATTCATATTGTAGATGTTTTTGAAATTATTTATCTTCATAAAATACAACAGCACGATACTTTTATAATGCTAAACGGTTTTAAAAGTTTCCAAAGTATTAAAAAAGGAACGAAACTGGCTATTAATAATGATATTGAAATAACTTCTCCATGTAGTGGTCGTATTTTCATGCCATTATACCAAAAAAAAGGTGCCGAAGGTTTTTTTATTATTAAACCTATAAAACCTTTTTTATTAAAATTGTCAATAATTTTAAGACATATTAAAACAGATAGTTTTTTGGCATTTTTACCTGGTATTCATTGGTTAAATAAAAAAGAGGGTATTTTACAGGTAAACTTAAAAATAGCTAAGTTTTTTGCGAAATCATTTTTTCATTTGTTAGGTTATAGAAATAGACAAATTACAAACACGCATTTAAGACTAAATAATCGCGAACGAGTTGCTAAAACACGTATGTATAAAAAAGAACCTTGGTATTAATTTAAGGGTTTTTTGAGAAGTTTCGTTTAACGTGTTTGGCAACTGGTTTTATTAATTCAACCTTTTAATTTCAGTTCTTTTGGTATAATTATTAGTTCGTCTGAAGCTTTAATAATTAAATTTTGAATTAAATTGTAATATTCTTCCTCTGACATTATATCAATAACTTTGTAAATACCTCGATTTTTCAATTCTTTAAAAATTGGATTTGAATTTTCTGAGCCTTCAAAATGGAAGTATGCTAAATACTTTGGTGATAAAGGGAAATAGACTTCTGTATTTATACTAAATAGACCAAGTTTTCCTTCTATTTGATTAGGTATGAAATTAACTGGACAATCAGAAGTGTAAAATTCGTTACCATCTGGTGCCTCAAGAACAATAAGTTTGAGTGGTTTTAAATGATGAAAAATATAATTTAGGAAAAGTATTAATACTCTATTGAGTTTGCTATTTGTTAATTCTCCTTCACTAATAAGCTTATAAAAGTCTTTTTCTTTTAAGCTTTGTAAATCTTCATAAGATTTAGAAAGTACACTTATAGTGATTTCTAAAAAAGTGTTTTTATGCTCACTTTCTAAAATTCCTTTGATAAAACTCCTCCAAAAATCCGACCTTATCATCATATTTGGTGTAAATTGAACGATTATTTCCCAGCATTTGTCTGGGATTTCATCATTATCATCCAAATCTTTTAACATTTCGTGATATAGGTTTTCTAAATCACAATTAAGAGATTCAAACATTCTAGGAAATCTATCGTCTTCACTTTCAATATCGAATACATTTGTTTCAGCCGTAAAACTACCTATGCTTTTCTGTCTTGTGAATTTTTCGCCTTTTTTTATTATTGATACCATCCATTGTTCCTTATTTAAATATCCAAATTCTTTCAAGTAAACTTGTGGAAGTTTATGCTGGTCTTGATTTGGCGGAAATTTAATAACTGTAAAATCATTAAATAAATTTTCAATATCCTCGAAAGTAGTTTCTACTTTATTTGCTTCATTTTTCTTTAATAGATTTAAAGCTAAAATCATTTTAACTTTATCTATTGGGCTAACAAATACTATTGTATATTTTTTGAGGTCAAGATGCGTAAATTCGATGTGGAAATCTCCTCGAATTTTAATTTTATTAATTTGAGAATATTGAACTTTTAATAAGGACTTTCTATTCGGAAAGTAAATGCTTTTGTTTGTAATAACGAGAGCTTCGTGTTCAGCTTGGAATATGAATAAGACGTTTTCTTTTTTAGAAATTTCATCTAGATTTTCATCAATCCAATCTAGTTCTTTTTGAGAAATCTCTGTTTCTTTCCTTTGGAAGAGATTGTAGTTCATTTATCTTGTTACTTACTGGCTTTATTTTATTCCACAAGAAAAGATAATATTTAACTCTTTTACGAAATCAAAATCATCCATCCATTTAACTTTCATATTATCGCAAACGTGAGGGATTTTAATTTTCGTTGGTTTTTTACTGAAATCCTTTTTCTCTTTTGTTACAACAATAGCTTTCTCGTTCATTGCGTGTGCAATAACCCAAGGGTCTGCTTTTGA
This sequence comes from Flavobacteriaceae bacterium HL-DH10, assembly GCA_031826515.1. NCBI lineage: Bacteria > Pseudomonadati > Bacteroidota > Flavobacteriia > Flavobacteriales > Flavobacteriaceae > Thalassobellus > Thalassobellus suaedae. The sequence continues at coordinate 1,655,409 of CP134536.1, forward strand.
ATGTATTCCGTTACTCGCAACTAAATATTTATGTTTTGGATTATTAGCGTAAATTTCTTTTAGACAATTTGTAACAGCTCCATCTATTTTTCTAACAGGTATATCGCTGTTTTTTAGCCAAATAAATAAGTCGTCTTCACCTTTCTCAATTTCCTCAAATACTAATTCAGGAATGAAAATTATTCCTTTTTTACCTAAATCATTTAAAACATTCCAATATGTAGGACTAATTGATGGTGAATAATAACTTTGCCATGCTTGAATGAGAATGTTTGCATCTATGCAGAATAAAGGGTTTTCTCTTTCAAACATTAAGCTAATAGTTTTTCGAATTTTTGAAAATTATTGATTGGAGTATTTAATAAATTACTCGCAATTGAAGGAGAAATAATTCCCGTACTAAAAGAATCCATAACTATTCTAGTGAATAATTTGCTGTTTTTATTCAATCGAAGTAAATATGGATTTGGTCCATTTTTATTTTCTTTTTGTTTTTCTTTTTTTATCAATTCCTTTTCAAGAAATAATTCAAAATCTCGTTGAGCTTCATCTTTAAGAGTTTTGTATTCTGATTGTGAAATCAAGTTTAAATTTAGAGCGCGAACTATTAGAGCAAAAGAACTAATTCCTAATTCTTTTGCTTTTTTAAATATTTCCTTATTTGACGCAAATACATCACTACCAAATTGACTTACTAATTTTTTTGGCATTAGAGCATTAGCTGCAACTTGATTACAGAAAAGCTCAACAGGATGAAATTTTGATTTTGGTTTATCAGTAAAATCAATATCGATTTCATTAGAAACTCCAGATTTGGCAATCCAAATATGAGCTAATTCGTGAACTAAAGTAAATAGTTGCGGAGCATTCCAGTTTTTAGAATTCACAAACAGAAATGGTGCATATTTATCAGCAATAGCAAAACCTTGAATTAAATCTTTATCAAGAGTAAGTCTCGAATGTAAAAAACTAGTTCTAGAAATAAATACACCAGCTAATTCCGCTTTATCAACCCATTCATTAATTGGTGTTTTAGAATATTCTTCTGGGTTAATATTTAATGTTTTAAGAATGTCTTGAGCAACAATATTTGGGTCATCACTTAAAGAGTATTTACCTACAAAAGGTAAAATATCTTCGCCACTATCTTCAAACAGTTCGCTAATCCAATTTTGTTTTTGTTGAACTTCTCTAATAATAAATAATGAAGCAGTATCAAGTTTCAATGATGAATCTCTTCTATAATCTTCTAATGGATGAAAATCTTTAGGGATTTCGGGTAAAAAAAACAAAGAAAATGGTCTTCGGTAACTTTTTGCTAAAATTTGTGCTTGCCTTATAGTCGGATAATCATTTCCATTTTCCCAACTCAATAATCTTTCAGAAGATACTTTGATTTTATTTGCAGCATCATCAACAGAGATTCGAGCAGACTCGCGAGCCCACTTTAAAATCTTTGGTGTTAAAAATGCTTTATCTGCCATTATTATTATTTATACAAATCTAGTATTATTTTTGAAGTATTGATTCCACTTTACTTGTTAATTCTTTTGAGCATTCTGAAGGAATCGAACCTTCAATCTCCTCTTCACGAAAGTTTTCAAGAAGACTTTCGTGGAGGGGACGCTTTAATGACTAGGTCAACCTTTAAGCTAGAATGCGATTTAAGTTTATAATAATTTCATTTCTATCAGTTTCATTTATTCTTCCAAAATTTGAGTTTAAGAGATTTCCAATTGCATTTGAATATCTATGACTATTATTTTTAAGTTTTGAAAGAGACTTTACTTGATTGATTTTTTTATTAGATTTTGTTGTAATTTCTTTTTTGGATATTATTTCTGCAAGTATTTGATTATTTGGTTTGCATTTTTCACAAAGAGTGTAACCGATGTTTTTAATAATATTTGTTATTAATAAAAAATCATTGAAATCAATTTCTTTATATTCATTCGGCTCTCTATTAGAATGAAATGTTATGTTATAAAATAATTTATAGGTTTTTACTTTTTGAAGATATAATTTAAGTTTTTTATTATCTTTTTCTTCAGAGTGTGCGAATCGATTTCTCACAAATCTGTAATATTCATAGCCAAAATAAACTTCTTCTTCGATTTCTCTAATTCCATTTTTTAAGGAGCCAAAAGTGTTAATTAATAAATTGTCAAAGTCAGTTTCACCATCTTTTTTATCTGTCCATTCTGGAATGTAACTTTTGTATTCTTTTTTAAATTCATCAAAAAATTGTTCAGCTTTTTGCATAACAGACATTATATAAAACTGCCTAATTCGTGATTCAAAAAGTTTTATAGAAACGGTATCTACTTTTACACTATGTTTTTCGGCAAGAGCTTGTATATATGATTCTTTATCTAGTGTTTTTGATAGGTTACTTGTAAATTCTCTTATGGCTAATTCATTACATTCTACGACAGCATCAAATTCTCCGAGTCCTTTTTTTAGACTCCTAAAGGATTGAAATGAAAATTTAGTTTTGGTGTAGTCTCTGTTCATTTTTTAACTTGTTGCCTAACTACGTTGATATGAAATCGTTTTAATGTTTTATATCATACGTTAAACGAAGTTAGCAAATTTTTCTGACAAAGTCAAGTTGCTGAACTACAATAAAAAGCACTTATTTTTCTTTTTTCATTGCTTTTTCTGCTTTTCTGCGCTTGCCGTAATCTTTATATAGTTGTCTCCAGCTTCTACCGTTTGCGTTTAAGTATTGCTCATTTTTAGTTTTATAAATTTCGAAAATAGCTGAAATTTGCTTCATACTTTTATAGTCTATAGCCATTTCACGTGCTTCTTGTAGATTTTTTAGTATCACTGCTTCTTCTTTTGCTGTAAGGTCTGTAACGATGGCATGATATGCTTTTAAAGTAAAAGCTACTTTTCCAATGGTATATTTATCAAGAATTTTTTCTACTTGATCTTCATTAAGATTAGCTCTAAGCCCTGTCATAAGAGTTTCATGTACCAATTGAGGCATTGCTGAATCTGCGATAATAGAACGATCTAAATTAGTTAGTTGTTCTCCTGTTCTAGGGTTTATTCCTGCTGGAACAGTTTCAAAAGGATGACTATTGTGCCAGTTGCGAACAGCTGTTAAATGTGATGTTATTAATGAGGTTATTGTAGTTTCTTTGGCTTCGTCATTAAGATTTAATTCTTTAACCCAGCTACTGGCTTTATCTAATAAATTTTCGGTTTGAGCGAAACCAGAAACTGAAGATAGCACTAGGGCAAGACTAAAAATTTTTAATATTTTAATGGTTTTTGTTTTAATTGAATTTAGCATGTTCTTAGGTTGAGAATATTAAAAGACTAAAGGTACTTTAAAAGTAACGCAATCTCAAATTCTACTCGATAATCAAGATTAAAACACTCTGTAGTTTACTTCTAAATAAACTTTTGTTTATGTAAAAAACCTCATGAGCTTACTCCAAGGTAATTTACCAAGTGTTTTCCCAGTCTTTCCAAACGGGTTCTAAACCATTTTCTTGAAGCATTTTAGCAATTGCTTCGGTAGAACGCTCATCTGAAATTTCAAATTGTTCTAATGACTGTGGCTCTACCACATACCCCCCAGGATTGGTTTTCGATTCAGCACTTAATGAGGTTATTCCTAAGTGCACAATGTGATTTCTGAAGGTTTCACTTTCGCGAGTACTCATAGATAATTCCACATCGTCGTCTAATAACCGGAAAGCGCAAATGGTTTGAACCAAATCGCTATCGGTCATTTCAACCTTAGGTTCCAGACCGCCACTATGTGGTCTTAGGCGTGGAAAAGAAATGGAATATTTGGTTTTCCAATACGTTTTTTGAAGGTGTTTTAAGTGTAGAGCAGTAAAGAAACTATCGGCACGCCAGTCTTCTAAACCAAACAAGGCACCCAACCCTATTTTATGAATTCCTGAACGTCCCAAACGGTCTGGTGTTTCTAGTCGGAAATCGAAATTCGATTTTTTACCTTTCGGGTGATGTTTTTTATATTCGGCGCGGTTGTAGGTTTCCTGATACACTAAAACGGCGTATAAATTCGCTTCAATTAGTTCTTCATATTCTTGTTGATGTAAGGGCTGAACTTCAATGGTAATGTTAGAAAATTGATGTTTAATTAGCTCCATGGCATGCTTAATATAGGGCACACCAACGGTTTTATTCGCTTCACCGGTAACCAGTAAAATATGGTCATAGCCCTTAGATTTTAAGAAGGCGACTTCCTTTAAAATATCGGCATCGGTTAAGGTTCTACGCGGAATTTTATTGGTCATGCTAAAGCCACAGTAGGTGCAAATGTTTTGGCATTCGTTAGATAAATACATTGGTACATACATTTGAATGGTATTCCCAAAACGCTTTTTAGTAATCAGTCGGCTTTGTTGTGCCATTTGCTCTAAATAAGGTCTGGCTGCTGGCGAAATAAGCGCTTTAAAATCTTCTAAATCGCGTTTGGTTTTAGCCAGAGCAAATTCAACATCTTGTGCTGTTTTCGCGTTGATACTGTTTAAAGTCATTTCCCAATTATAGGTATCGAAAATGGTTTGAAACGAAGTGTTCATAATGAAATCTTAGTTTAAAAAACTGGTTAAAGGGCTGCTGGCTTCAGCGTGATGTTTCACCGTCGCCAGTTTGGCGTTGTAAGCTATACGACCGGCTTCAACCGCCATTTTAAAAGCTTTGGCCATTTCAATAGGCTTTTGTGAAACGGCAATAGCGGTATTTACTAAAACCGCATCGGCACCTAATTCCATAGCAAAGGCAGCATGCGACGGACTTCCAATTCCGGCATCAACAATCACAGGAACATTGCTTTGTTCGATGATAATTTCAAGGAAATCTAAAGTTTTTAAGCCTTTATTCGTTCCAATTGGTGCACCTAAAGGCATCACACATTGAGCTCCGACGTCTTCTAAACGTTTACATAAAACAGGATCGGCATGAATGTATGGCATCACCACAAAACCTAATTTTACTAGTTCTTCAGCAGCTTTTAGGGTTTCAATGGGGTCGGGTAATAAGTATTTTGGGTCTGGATGAATTTCTAGTTTAACCCAATTGGTTTCTAAAGCTTCTCGAGCTAATTGTGCAGCAAAAACAGCTTCTTTAGCATTGCGAACGCCAGAGGTATTTGGTAGTAAATTAATGTGTGGACGCATGATGCTTTTTAGCATTTGGTCCTGTTCGTTATTTACATCTACTCGTTTTAAAGCTACGGTTATTAATTCACTTTCGCAGGCCATTAAAGCGTCGGACATGAGTTGATTAGAACTGAATTTCCCCGTTCCTGTGAATAATCTCGATTGAAAAGTTTTATCTGCTATGGTTAGTAAATCGTTCATAATTAAAAAGTGTGTCGTTGTTCTTGTGTTGCTGATGCGTTTAGTAATTTATTGAACGTTGAAATGGTATTGAAATCCTTAGTGATGGCTCCAGACATCGCAATACCATAAATTCCAGTTTGTAAAAGTTGCGAAATATCGTTTTCAACAATGCCTCCAATTGCTATAATTGGAGTTTGGGTTTTTAGTTCATCAAGTATGGTTTGGTAGCCTTCCAATCCTAAAATAGGACTTAAATTATTTTTAGTTTTCGTAAATCTGAAAGGTCCTAAACCAATATAATCGACGTTTTTACTAATTAAATATTCGCAATCTTCGAGCGTATTAGCCGTACCTCCAATCATAAACCATTTCCCTAAATACTCTCGAGCAATAGCTGGACAAGTATCAGTTTTTCCTAAATGAACGCCATCAGCATTAACTGCTTTTGCTATTTTGTAATGGTCATTTATAATTAATCGTGTTTGGTAATGCGCTGTAATTTCTCTGGCTTTTTCAGCCGTTTTTATTATGATATGCTCATCTGTATTTTTAAGTCGAAGTTGAACTTGTTCAGCACCAAAAGTACAGGCCTTTTGAATGTTTTTAAGATGCTCTTCCGGCGTTTTTCCTTGTGATATATAATGTAATTTAGCGATGTTCATATTGTTATTTTTTTGTTTGATAGGTTTGATTACCGAGTAAACTTGTGTTAGAATTTAAGAACCGTTCGGTATAATATTTAGCCAATTTTGAGGCGTCTTCCAAATGAATATCTAAAGCTAAATTGGACGCTAAAGCTGAGGATAAGACACAACCACTACCGTGTTTATTGGAAATGGTTTCAGCCTTTGGCGGAATATTTACCATTACAATGCGATTATAATACAATTCATCCCAGCCTTTTTTATCTTCTCGATGACCTCCTTTTAGATAAATATTAGTTAAAGATGACATGTGTTCGAGGGTGTCTTGAACACTTAAATTTGGATATAAACTATTAATCTCGTCGTAATTTGGGGTGATAATGTCACAGGATATCCAAATAGCATCCAGAATATTTTGATGGTCTTTAGAGTGAAAATCATAACCTGAACTGGCTTTTAAAATAGGATCTAAAACAATTTTTATTTCAGGATTTAAATCTTTCAATTGTTTTAAAATATCGAGTAAAATATCCCAAGATTGTACAATCCCAATTTTAACTACTGAAATATGAAAGCGTTCAAATAGGGTTTTAATTTGTGCTGAAATAATTTTAGGATTCGTCCAAATACATTGTTTAAAATCCACATCGTTTTGAACGGTAATGGCGGTACAAACCGATAACCCGTAAAGACCATGCGCTTCAAAAGTCTTAATGTCCTGAGTGAGTCCTGCCCCGCTACTCGGGTCGAATCCCGCAATGGATAATATGTATTTTTTGTCGTTTTGCATAAAATGGTTGTCATGCTGAACTTGTTTCAGTATCTTTTTAATTATTTAAGACTTAAATAGAAAATGATTTCTCATCTTTTTAAAATCGTTTATAGGAGATGGGCTTTGCCAAATACCACCTAAAACACCTATACCTTGGTACCCCAGTTTATCAAATTCGTTAAGATTTTTTGTGGTGACGCCTCCCATACCAATGATGGTTTTATTGATATGATTTACATCAAACCCCTGCCCTTTATAGCCTTGTTTTGAAATGGATGAAAACACCGGACTTAACAAGTGATAATCGAAATTGAACTTACAATCGCCGAGTTCTTCAGGAGAATGAAATGAACTGCTCATGCTTATCTTGTATTTGTTTCTAATGTTTTCAAGAGTTTCAACAGAGACTTCTCTCCTTTTTGCTTCCTGAAAGTGAATGCCTTTTAAATTATAATGTTGAAAAAGCTCATGAAACTGATGAACCACAACTCTATTGTGATATTGTGAATCGATTTGATTTAAGTACTCACAATACTCTTCATAATTATAATGTGGTTTTCGAAAATGGTAGTATGGTAATCCTTCACGAAACAACTCGTGAAGGATTACCATTTCATTTTTAATATCGTATTCAGGAGCAATTAGAACTACCATTTTTATTTATTTTGTCACCCTGAATTTATTTCAGGGTCTCATTTTAAGGTTAACATTTAAACTATAGATACACCTCAGAACCTTTTTCTTTAAATTCCTGAGACTTTTCTTTCATCCCTTTTTTAATGACTTCGTTTTCTACAATGTCATTTTCTTTAGCAAAGTCACGCACTTCTTGAGAAATTTTCATGGAGCAGAATTTCGGGCCGCACATTGAACAGAAATGAGCAATTTTAGCTCCCTGGGCTGGTAAGGTTTCATCGTGGTATTCACGCGCACGTTCTGGGTCTAAACCAAGGTTAAACTGGTCTTCCCAACGGAATTCAAAACGTGCCATACTTAAGGCATTATCGCGGTGTTGTGCTCCTGGATGCCCTTTTGCTAAATCGGCAGCATGAGCGGCTAGTTTATAGGTTACCACACCTACTCTAACATCTTCTTTATTTGGTAAACCAAGGTGTTCTTTAGGTGTCACATAACATAACATGGCACAGCCATACCAGCCAATCATAGCGGCTCCAATACCCGAAGTAATATGGTCGTATCCCGGAGCAATATCGGTGGTTAACGGACCTAAAGTATAGAAGGGCGCTTCATCACAAACCTCGATTTGTTTCTCCATATTTTCTTTAATCATGTGCATGGGTACATGTCCAGGGCCTTCAATAAAGCATTGTACATCATGCTTACGAGCAATTTGAGTAAGTTCACCTAAGGTTTCCAATTCAGCAAACTGAGCTTCATCATTAGCATCGGCAATGGAGCCTGGACGTAAACCATCACCTAAAGAGAAAGCAACGTCATACGATTTCATAATCTCACAAATGTCTTCGAAATGCGTATATAAGAAACTTTCTTTATGATGTGCCAAACACCATTTTGCCATGATGGATCCGCCACGAGAGACAATACCGGTAATACGTTTGGCAGTCATTGGTACGTAACGTAACAGTACTCCGGCGTGTATAGTGAAATAGTCTACCCCTTGCTCTGCTTGCTCTATTAAGGTATCACGGAAAATTTCCCATGTTAGGTCTTCGGCAACGCCATTTACTTTTTCTAAAGCTTGATAAATAGGTACTGTTCCAACAGGAACTGGTGAGTTTCGAATAATCCATTCGCGGGTTTCATGAATGTTTTGCCCGGTAGATAAATCCATAATGTTATCGGCTCCCCAACGGCATGCCCAAACCGCTTTTTCAACTTCTTCTTCAATGGATGATGTGGTTGCTGAATTACCAATATTCGCATTAATTTTCACTAAGAAATTACGCCCTAAAATCATAGGTTCGGCTTCAGGGTGATTGATGTTTGAAGGAATCACGGCACGACCACGAGCAACTTCATCACGTACAAATTCTGGTGTGATTTTATTTGGAATTGAAGCCCCGAAATCTTGACCCGGATGTTGTTTTCTAATCTCGGTCATTTCATCGATACGCTGATTTTCGCGAATGGCGATGTATTCCATTTCTGGCGTAATAATGCCTTGTTTTGCGTAATGTATCTGGGTAACATTCTTCCCTTTTTTAGCTCGTAATGGCTTTTTTAAATGTGCAAAACGCATGTGGTCTAAACTCGTATCCTTTAAACGTTGGTTACAATATTCAGAAGAAAATTGATCTAATTGCTCGACATCGCCGCGATCTATAATCCATTGTTCGCGAATGCGTTCAATACCGTTATGCACGTTAATTTCTTTTTCCGGATCGGTATAAGGTCCAGAGGTATCATAAACCGTTACTGGTTCGTTTGGGGTTAATTTTTCGGTAAAGGTATCTTTTGTCTCGCTTAAGGCAATCTCACGCATAGCCACTTTTATTTGCGGATGGAGTTTCCCTGAAACATAAATCTTTTTAGAATTTGGAAACGGGTTTCTAGTAATTTGCCCTGCTTTTGGTGCTGTGTCTTTATTTTTCATTGTTTTGTGGTTTTCAAAGTAATTATCCGCCTTGGGTTGCCTGAATGATGAGAATATTATCGCCATCCTGAAGTAATTGTTCTTCCCAATTGGATTTGGAAATAATCTGTTGATTGATGGCTACAGCAATGCCAATTTGTGGAAAATTTTCCTGTTGCAGAAGCTGTGAAATATTGACGTTGTTATCAATATTCAGAGCTTGTTCGTTAAGGTGAATCGTTATCATTTACAATACATTTTATATTGTAAACCGTAGAGGAAAGTAATGACTTTGAAAAAAGACACTTCACGATTTGAGAAGTGCATTTATGAAAAGATGTGCTAGTCGGTATTGAAACAGGCTATTCAACTTTTCCCTTCGGCGGTACTAACCGCATCAGGTTCAAAGGGTATGTCTCAGTTCTAAAAATAGGTTTAGAACACCCCTAAAGTTTACATGACGAAGGTATTAAAAAATAAAGTGTTAGTACTATATATTTTAAATAATTTGATTATTGTGGCTATAAAAAAAGACCTCTTTTAATTAAAAAGAAGCCTTTTGAATATGGAACTCATTTAAAATGAAGCGAATTTTACTTTACATTTTATTGTTTTCTCTGTTAATATCGGCCATCATGTTTTTTGGGTCAATTTCTACAGATTTTACTGTTTTTGAAGTTGCGAACGTGTAAGTTGGATATGCCCAAGCCCAGTCTTTTATAATAGTTGCTGAGGTTGGTTTTTCGCCACGCATCATTTGTAACGGAATATAGAAATCTTCGGTAGTTCCATCTGTATAAGTAACTGTTAAATCGATAGGCATTGGCATGATGCCAATACGTTCTAGAGTTACAGTGTTATTTTCAACTGTTTTTATACCATAATCAATAGTGTTGGTGGTTTGAGTAAAATCAGTTAAATACCAATCTAATTCTAATCCAGATATTTTTTCGGCAGTTCTAATAATATCAAGTGGTTTTGGGTGTTTAAAAGCAAAATCGTTAAAATATTTTTTAATAGTAAGCTGTAAATTGTCTTCCCCCATTATATAACCTAATTGTGCCAAAAACACAGCGCCTTTATAGTAAGAGGCTAAGCTATAAGATCTGTTAAAATTATATCTGTCTCCATGAGTAGTTTGTGGTTGTTCTTTTCCAGATTTTGCAAGATATATATAAGCGTTATAAATATCTTTTAAAGGATTTGTTTTTCCTTCATTAAAAATAGTGTTTACGCCATTATATTCAATATAGGTTGAAAAGCCTTCATCCATCCATGGATGTTTAGATTCATTTGAAGCTAATAAGAACTGGAACCATGTATGTGCCATTTCATGTGAAATAGTGCCTTTAATAATTCCTTCATAGGTACCTTCTCCAAGAATAAGCGTGCACATGGCGTATTCCATACCACCATCACCTCCTTGAATAATAGAGTATTGTTTGTAAGGATATTTACCAACTGTTTTACTGTAGTATTGCATGAATTCTACAGATTTAGGCTGAATTCTTTTCCAATTATCTTTTTGTTTTTCTGATAAAGTATTTTTATAGAAAAAGTGGAGTAATGGGCCGTTAGGTACTTGCATGGTATCATGATTATAATCAGGATCGGCAGCCCATGTAAAATCATGCACATTTGGTGCTACAAAATGCCAAGTAAGTTTATTGCCTTTTGGTCTATTTACAATTCCAGTTTCGTAACCATAACCTATTTCATTCGGGTTTTGAAGATAACCAGTACCACCAATAACATAATCTTTATCAATAGTCAGTTTTACATCAAAATTCCCCCAAACACCGTGGAATTCACGACCTATATAGGGGTCGGCATGCCAACCTTCAAAATCGTATTCGGCTAGTTTTGGGTACCATTGTGCCATTGATAAGGCAACTCCTTCTTTATTATTTCTTCCTGAACGACGTATTTGCACAGGAACTTGCGCGTCAAAATTCATGATAAACGTTACGCTTTCTCCTGGTTGAATAGGTTTTGCCAGATCTACTTCTAAAACCGTGCCTACTGTTTCGTATTTTAAAGCTATACCATTTTGATTTAATGCGTTTACTTTAATATACCCGATTTCATTTGGTTTAAGTTTACTAATACGGTCTTTTACTCGTCCGTCAGGGTCAGCAATAGTTCGTGAGCGTACATCCATTTCGCTACCCGGCTGAAAGGCATTAAAATATAGATGGTAAAACACCTTGTTTAAAACGTCTGGTGAATTATTGGTATATACTAAAGTTTGTTTTCCTTTATATTGATATGTTTTTACATTCATATCAATCTCCATTTTATAATCTACATGCTGTTGCCAATACGAAGATGTTTTGTTAGTGTTTGATAATAAAGGAGTTAAGTGTGTTTGTGGTAAAGGTGCTGTAGTAGATGTTATTTCTTTTGTACTATTACAAGAGATTAAAAATAGTAAACTAAATGCAGAAATAAATAAACGTTTCATAGTGTTGAAAATTAAAAAAAGAGGCTTTAAGGCCTCTTTTTTTATTATAAAATAAGTTATTTAATTAGCTGTTTTTGCTGCCATTATTAAAGCATTATAAGCATTAACCATTTTTGCAGATTTGACTAAATCTGCAAAAGGTTTTATATCATTAGTATCACCACCAACAATTACTTTTGTGTTAATAGCTAAACCAGAGTCTAGTATAATTTGCTTTACTTGAGCAGCACTTAATTTAGGGAAATATGAACGAATTAAAGCAGCAACACCTGCAACAGCTGGAGCAGCCATTGAAGTACCACCTTTTGTGTCATATTCATTTTCTGGTGTTGTAGAATATATTTTTGCGCCTGGTGCAAATACATCTACATTTACTTTACCATAATTAGAAAAGCCAGCTATCATACCAGAACCATATTTAGGCTCTAAAGCACCTACAGTTATAAATGTATTTGAAACTTCTGGACCCACGCCAATAGCATCATTAGGGTAAACATTTGTAATGTCTATATCGGCACCTTCATTTCCTGCTGCATTAATAAAAAGCACATCATTTTTTCCAGCATAAGTAATAGCATCACGAACCCACTCACTATGAGGCGAATAGTATTTGCCAAAACTTCCGTTAATAACTTTGGCACCATTATCAACTGCATATCTAATAGCAAGTGCAATGTCCTTATCGTACTCATCACCATTTGGAACAGCTCTTAAACTCATAATTTTAACATTATTAGCCACACCATTCGCTCCTTTTCCGTTATTGCGTTCGGCTGCAATAATACCAGCAACGTGTGTACCGTGGCTTTCTGTTTTTTTAACAGGTTTTATGTTTCCATTACCGTAGAATTTAGTAGACATATCATCTGGGTTATCATCATTTATACGTCCTTTAAATGCTTTGTTTAGGTTATAGTTTAAACGATCATTTATACTTTCTAAGCCATTTTTTATTTCTTTTTTTGCCTCGCTTAAAGAATCCATATCATTACTGTACATGTATTTGGCAACTTGTATAGCTTGGGTTAGTGCTTCGTCTTCTGTTTTAATAGCATTTACCTCTGCTTTGGTATAATCAGATTTACCTAAGTATTTTGTAATAGCATCATCAGCACTTGTAATTTGCTGTAAAATTTGTTCATAATTGGTTTTATAACCATTGTATTTTTGGTATTCTTTATCGTATTCAGCTTGGGCTTTAGAGTACTCAGTATTGCTGGTATCTCCACTTGCAAGAATGCGTACATATTCTAATTGTTCGTTATAACCATCACCTAAAAAATTCCAACCATGTATATCATCAACATAGCCGTTTTTATCATCGTCTTTTCCATTATTTGGAATTTCTTCTTTATTGGTCCAAATCACATCATTTAAATCTTCATGATCGATATCAATTCCAGTGTCAATTACCGCAACAATAACAGTTTCTCCTTTTTTATTTTTAATAATCTCTTTATATGCTTTTTCAACACTCATTCCTGGAATGGTATCTTTTACTAAATCTAAGTGTCCCCAAGTATGTTTTTCATTTTCTGTTAATTCCGATACTTTTAATGGTGAACTGTCAATATTTTCAATAGGAGTTGATAGAATATCTGCAGTACTTCCGCAGCCATAAAATAAAGCAGTAGCAAGTACTGAAAGTGATAGAATTTTAATTGTTTTCATGTGTTTTTATTTATTGTTTTTCAAAGGGCAAATGTAACATCCATATAGTCGCTTTTTTGTTTGACTAAATTTATAGTCATGGATGTTTCATATAAAAATATTTGAGTTAGTCTATTTTATTTAATTAAATATGTCTTGAGTTGAAAAGGTGTTTTTTAATCTGACCCCTTTATCTGTTTTAGTCACTGTAATAATTTCATTATGTGCATCGTGTTCTAAAAACAAGTAGTAATTATTGTCGGCTGCCATATTAAGAAATTTTTCTTTTTCGTTTAATGTTAATAATGGTCTAGTGTCGTACCCCATAACAAATGGAAGAGGTAAATGTCCAACAGTAGGTAGTAAATCTGCCATAAAACAAATGGTTTTTCCTTTGTAATGTATCATAGGAATCATTTGTTTATCGGTATGCCCATCGGCAAAAAAGATATCGAAATCAAGTTCAGAATTTTTAAGCATATCCGTTTCAGGAAGCGATGTAAATTTTAATTGTCCGCTTTCTTCCATAGGTAAAATATTTTCTTTTAAAAAGGAAGCTCTTTCGCGTCTGTTAGGTTGAGTTGCCCATTGCCAATGGTTTTTATTACTCCAAAAAGCAGCATTTTTAAAAGCAGGTTCGTAACCTGTTTTGTCTTTATTCCATTGAATACTGCCTCCACAATGATCAAAATGTAAATGTGTTAAAAAAACATCGGTAATATCATCTCGGTGAAATCCTTGTTTTTTTAGTGAGCGATCTAAAGTAAAATCACCCCAAGGAAAGTAATATCCAAAAAATTTATCAGATTGTTTATTGCCCATACCATTGTCAATTAATATAAGCCTGTTCCCATCTTCAATAAGTAGGCAACGCGCTGTTAAATCAATCATATTATTGGCATCGGCAGGATTGGTTTTTTGCCATATAGATTTAGGCACAACACCAAACATAGCACCACCATCTAGCTTAAAATTTCCAGCGTTTATTGGGTATAAATTCATAGGAGTGTAAAATTAAGAAAACTATTATTAATGCTTATAAATGTTAAGAATATATTAAGAATAAAACATAAAATTTATTGATTATTGAAGATAAAATGCATTTTTTGTGTTTTATTTTTTAATTTATGTTATAAATTGAAAGTATTTTTTTTAAAGATTTAGTTTATTACATTTTTTAAACGTTTACCAAAGTCGAATAAAGCTTTAATTTCCATTATGCTTGCTAAGCGTTCTTTTCCAAAAATGAGTAAGGCGTTTCCATTAGATTCTACATGATAATATGGATTACTCTCAAAGAAATGGGTAAGTTCATCATTAAAAAAACGGCTTATTTCTCTTTCGTTATCTCCTAATAAATGAAACCGATGTGAAAAATCATGATGGTTTTCAATATTGATGTCTTTAAACCCTGCAAAGGCTGAAACTTTTTCTAAAAATCCTTCTTTATCTAATGTGAATTTTGGGATATTATATTTTAAATCAATATGAAGCATAGTGGTTCTAATGACTTCTTTTGCAATAAATTCACCTTCAGAAAATTCAATATCAAACAATTTGATGGCTTTATCTTTATGTGAAAGTTTATTGTAAATATGATTGATGTGTTTCGTATTAAAGAACAAAAAGTTGTTTAAAAAGGTCGCTTCTTTTATTTTTTTTGAAGAGTAGTTGTAAAGATAGTCTTTAGCTAAGCTTTCCATACTAGTTTGACGCCTTGTTAAGTTCTTTTTAATAATTTTTGGAACAGGAAGCATGCGTCTTAGTGCAAAAGGATGTTTAGAATCTGTGTCATGCATATCTAAACCAATAACATCAAAATAACCACCACGTTTTTTAAATAGTTCTTGATAACTGTACATGTTTTCCATAACAGTATGATCTACAAATTCACACATAGAAAAATCTACAATAACATTTTGATCTTCAGGAACAGCATCTAAATGTTGCTTAAGTTTATAATAATTTAAAAAGCTACAAAAGTGCTTTACGCTTACGTAAAAACTATTTTCACTTTCTGCTTCTGTGTACATTAAAACATTAGGTTTTAACAGGTTTCTAACAAATAAACCAACACTTTTATTAATAATAAAATGAATAATAAGTGTTGTAATTACGCCAGAAATAATACCTGTAATTAGTCCTATTTTTAAAGTAGTAATGAGTGTAACAAAGAAAATAATAAGTTGTTCTTTGCCTATAGAAAATATTTTTGTGATGATATTTGGTGACGCTAATTTGTAACCCGTATAAACTAATATAGCCATTAAAGCAGGCAAAGGAATTCTAGTTAATTGCGTGCTAAATAGTACAATAAACAATACTAAAAACAAAGCATGAAAAAAGTTTGAAGACCTATTACTAGCACCATTGTTTACATTTACCGAGCTACGAGCAATTACTGTTACAACATTTAAACCTCCTAAAAGCCCACTACCTATTGTAGCTACACCTAAAGCTTTTAAATCTTTATTTACGTTAGAACGTCTTTTTTCTGGATCTAATTTATCTACGGCTTTAATACTTAAAAGAGATTCTATACTTGAAATTAGGGTAAGTGATAACACACTATCCCAAAATAATAGGTTCCAAATACCATTAAAATTTGGACGCGGAATGTCAGCAATAATGGTTTGAATACTTGGAATACCAGAAATCATATATTCTTTAGCAATAGGGTTAGGCTCGTGTAAGCCTATTTCAAAATAGTAACTAAACCCAATAGAAAGAATAACAATCCACATAGGTGCTGGTATAAGTTGTAAATATTTATTTCTAATTTTAGAATAAAATAGCATAATAGCTAAACTTAAAATACCTGCCAATGCTGCATAAATTAAACCTTTGTTTTCGTAATGTACAGCGTCATTAATTGTATAGGGAATTTCAAAAAGATAATCTATAGTATCATTTCGTTTTATTTTGTGGGCAAACATAATATGGAATTGTTTACCTAAAATAATAAGTCCGATGGCGGCTAACATACCTTGAATAGCAGATGATGGAAAAAAATCGGCAAGGGTTCCCATTCTAAAAAAACCTAAAAGAAGTAATAATACGCCCGAACACATAATGGCAACATAGGCACTTTCTATTCCAAGTGTTGTTATGGCAACTAAAAGCACCCCAACCAAACCGTTTCCAGGTCCAACAATAGTAACATGACTACCACCAAGTATAGAAACAATAATACCACCAATAACGGCTGCTATAATACCTGCTATTGGAGGTGCATCACTAGCCATGGCTAACCCTAAACCTAGAGGTAATGCAATAAGACTAACCACAAAACCAGAAAACATGTTTTTGGGCAAGGCTTTTAAAAAGTCTTTTATGTTATTCTTTTTAGGGCTCATTGCAAGATTAATACATCGGTTGGTAATTCGGTTAAAATATGTTCAATATCATGCGGAAATAAACGATCCCAAAAAGTCATTTTTGAAGGCGCATTCATAACTAATAAATCGGCACGAGAAATTTGAGCATAATGACCAATAGAGTAGCCTTTTTTACCAAATATAGGTTGAGATTTTATAATAATATTACTTGTATATTCTTCAGGAATATGTTCTATAATTTCTTTAATTCTAGAGTTTTCTCTTAGTTTAATACGCTCTTTTATAATAGATGCTCTTCTAAGCGATTTATCATCATCAACTTTAACAGCTACTTGTTGCTGATTAATTTCTTCTACAATGGTAATTTTTTGTGCTTTAAGTTGTTTTGCAACATAAAAAGAAGTTGTTATTGTTTGTTCTGTTTTAGGGTCTTTTAATCCATTAACAACAATATGCTCACAAGGTACACGCTCTACAGAAGGCTTTATTAGTAATAAAATAGAACATTTTGCTTGTCGTGTAATTTTTCTAGCGATAGAACCTACATAATATTTTACAAAGCGTTCTCGCTGAACAGCTCCAAGAACTAATAAATCAATTTTTTTTTCTTCTGAAACAGATAAGATGACATTAACAGGATCTCCTTTTTTAAAAACAACTTCATAATCTAATTTGTCTTTTTCAAAAGATTTAAGAATAACTTTTAGCATGTTTACTTTTTCTTCAGAAGCATCGCCAACATGTATTAAAAATAACTTCGAATTAAAAAACACTGATAATCTAGCTGCCTCAAAAAGGTTCGCTTTTAAGTTGGGAGAATATGCTACCCCAATTCCAATACTTTTAAAAGGTTTTAAAGACACAGTATTACTATTAATTATTCCGTAAGTTCGTAAGATAGTATTTTTTTAAAAAAATAAATCATCTGTTTTTACTTAAATTCGTAATTTAAAAAGAATATAAAATATGTTAGAATTAGCGGGTATTATTATATTAGGGATATTGGCACAATGGTTTGCATGGAAATTTAAAATTCCAGCCATTTTGCCTTTAATTCTTATTGGTTTATTAGTAGGCCCTATTGCTGCAGAATTTTTATCAGAAGATGGTTCTAAATGGATTGAACCTATTTGGAATGGAAAAGAAGGTTTGTTTCCTGATAAAAGCCTTTTTTATTTTGTGTCACTTGCTATAAGTATTATTCTTTTTGAAGGTGGGTTAACTTTACGAACGGGAGAAATTAAAAATGTTGGTCCTATAATAACCAAGCTAATAACTATTGGTGTTTTAGTAACATTTTTTGGAGCAGCTTTGGCGGCACATTTTGTATTTTATTTAACTTGGGAAATATCGTTTTTGTTTTCGGCTTTAATAATAGTTACAGGACCCACAGTAATAACGCCAATTTTAAGAAACATTCCTTTAAAAAAGGACATTTCGGCAGTTTTAAAATGGGAAGGTATTTTAATAGATCCGATAGGCGCTTTGGTTGCTGTACTTGTTTTTGAGTTTATTAGCGTTGGAGAAAGTGGAGGGTTTACTAAAACAGCATTAATAGAATTTGGAAAAATTGTTTTATTTGGATCTACATTTGGGTTTACGTTTGCACACGCCATTAATTTCTCTATTAACAAAAAATGGGTGCCTCATTATTTATTAAATGTATTTGCATTAGCAGCTGTATTGGGCGTTTTTGTATTGTCAGATACTTTTGCTCACGAATCTGGGTTGCTTGCCGTTGTGGTTATGGGAATGGTATTAGGAAACTCTAATTCACCATATTTAAAAGAACTCCTTTATTTTAAGGAATCTTTAAGCGTTTTACTCATCTCTATTTTATTTATTTTACTTGCGGCAAATATTAATATAGAAGACTTATTATTAATATATAATTGGAATGCTGTTATATTATTTTCTTTAGTTGTTTTTGTTATTCGGCCAATAGGTGTTTTTTTAAGTACTCAAGGTTCTAAATTAGAACTGAAAGAAAAGCTCTTTATTAGTTGGGTAGGACCTCGTGGTATTGTTGCTGCAGGTATTGCTTCTTTATTTGGATTAACACTTGCCGATAAAGGTGTTGTTGACGCTAAATATATAACACCGTTAGTGTTTATGATTGTTTTAGGAACGGTTTTATTAAATGCAACAACAGCTCGATTATTTGCAAAATTAGTAGGTGTTTTTCTTAATAAATCTGAAGGTATTTTAATTGTTGGTGCATCTAAAATTTCTAGGTTATTAGGGCATTATCTTGAAACAAACGATAGGCATGTGGTGCTTATTGATAGTAATGAAACAAATATTAGAAAAGCAAAAGAATTAGGTTTGGAAGCTATAACTACCAATATTTATTCAGATACACTTATGGATAATATTGAATTAAACGATGTGGGTTACCTAATGGCATTAACAGGAAATACAGAGATTAACAAATATGCCATAAATAAATTTAGTAAACAATTTGGAGAAAACGGTTCTTTTAGGTTAGTTACTGCGCAAGAAATGCTTGATGATACTAATAATCCAAAAGAGGGATTGTTTTCACATAAAGATGATTTTAATTCTTTAATTGAGTTAACAAGAAAACACCCATCTATTCAAGAAATTGATTTAGAAGATAAAGCGCATTATGAGGAGTTAATTACTATTTCAAATAGTGATGAAGATATTATTCCTTTGTTTGTAAAGGATAATGAAGGAGAACTTCATATTATATCGTCTCATAATTTAGAGTTTAAAAACATTGAAGAAGGCTTTCAACTTGTTTATTTGGGAAAACCTTTTGATATTGAAAAGGTACCAACCATTGAAACTAAAAAAACTAAAGAAGAATAAGATTTCTGAAACTATCTAATATAACAAAACGTAGCGTGTTAAAATACGCTACGTTTTTGCTTTTTTAGTTTTAATTTTCTGGTTTAACATTAAATTCTTTACTTAAAAAATATTCCATATTCCATGTTTCAAAATCATTATATACAGTCTCTCCATCCTGTTTTACTAAAACATCATGTACTGAAGCGTTAAACTTAAATAACTGTCGCATGTAATTATAGTCGTCTTGGGGTATTCTTATAGAATTTTCAAAACCATTTTCTTTAACAGAGCTATTGTATTTTTCTATTGAAGAATTAGATTCGTTAGTAATATTTAAAAACACAATATCATCATTATTTTTAAAGCTATTTCGTCTTTTTTTCATTCGTTCTAAGCTTTCTCCTTGATAGTATGAATGTGGATTCCAAAATTGAACCACCACAATTTTTCCTTTATATGGTGCTATAATTTTCTTGAATATGGCTGTTTCTAGTTCGTTATCTGGCAACTCGTAAAACTCTGGTTTTGCTAATTCATTTTTAAATAAATCATCTCCTAATTGTATTAGATGTGGACTTTTGATATCTTTTTTTAATTCTGACCAATACCAAGCTTTATCATTGTATAGACCATCAGCTTCCATTATAAATTTTAATGTTCTAGTTTTTATAATTTCATAGATTAAATTGTTTTTTATTCCTAAACTGGCAGCTATTGAGTCTTGTTCTTTCCATTTATTTGTAAAATGTTTTTTCCGAGCAAATTCTTTTTTATCCTTAATAGAATTTAAATATTCTTTTCTTAAAGACTCATATTTTTTATTGAAAGCACTTATTTTACTTGTTAATTCTTTAGAAAATGTTTTTCTGTCCTTTGTTGGGATAAAAGCAATTTTAATAAGTTCTTCTTCTTCTGTGCTTAATTCTACATTTTTACTTTCCAAAAACTCTACGAAACTACTAGTGTTAAGACCTGTACTTACTCTTTCATATTTTGATTTTGGTTGTAGTGGTTGTGCATACTCTAATCTGTTTATAAAACCGGCAAAATTTTGATTTACCAATATAGACTGTTTATGTAATGGTAGATCTTTTATAAAGTTGTAATAGTCCTCAGGAAGCGTGTCATCAATATTATTTGCCTTTCTTTTTCCTTGTCCATATCTGGGAGTATGAGTGGGAGAATAATAATCTAATAAAGAGTAATACGTTTCGAGTATAATGTCATTTTTTAAAAGTTCGCTTGTCTTTTTATCTATTTCTCCACTTTGCTCGTAAGCTTTAACTTTGTCTAAAGCATTGGTTTTAAATTGAAGTATATATTCTTTAAAAGCTACAGGTTCCATAATTGCTTCCTTTTCTTGGAAATCACCTCCGTTATAATTCGGTTTATAGTGCAGTAAATTGGTATTTATATTTCCTAAAGGACCTTGGTAAGCAACATTTTTTAGAGGGTAGGAAATGCGCCTTGGTTGTTTTATATCGTCCCAGTTTAAAATAACAGATAAGTTTTGTCCGGGCTCTAAATAAAAGGTTATTACTTGGCTTTTAATTCTAAAAAAGTTTTGCATGGGATATTCTAGTGGCAATTCCAATTCAAAACGACCATCTTCATGAATTTCTATGACTCTGGGCTTGTTTTCTCTTGTTAATTGGTTGGTATAATAAAACACACCTGTTTTTGCTCCTAATGTTTGGTCATAGCCTTTTATATAACCAATAATTTTTGATTTTCTTTTTGTAAAAAAGGCTGGTGTTTCAAAGTTCTCTAATACTGTAGTCGTTGTATTTGATAATTCGCTTTTCAACCACTTTTTAACAGCTTCAGGAATCTGAGCGTCATTAATTTCTTCTAATGTATTACAACCCTTTTTGTGATTGTTTGCGTTACAAACTAAAGTTGTTAAAGCAACGAGTAGTACTGATAAAATCTTTTTCATAATGCTGGTTTATTGATTGATGTAAGTTTTAATAATGTCTTTATAAGACCTTCCTGAGGTAATAACTGTTTTTTTATGATTGAGTAAATTAATAACATAGCGGTTGTTAAAATATTTTTGAAATTCTTTTACATAATCTGTATTAATTAAATAACCTCTATGCACTCTTAAAAAATTATTTGGTAATTTTTCTTCAAGTTGAGTTAAAGATTGCTTAATAAGTTCACTTCCTTTATTTGTGTATATAGTCACGTATTTTTCTGTAGATTCAAAATAACTAATGTCTTCTATCTTTACAAAAATTACTTTATCTCCTTTTTTAACGGTTATAGACGTAATTATTTTTTTCTCTTTGGTTTCGCTAATTGTGTTTATAGCCTTAAAAAGATTCTCTTTTGAAAAATGTGTGTTTAACTGTTTTATTTTTAAAACAGTTTGTTGTAATCGTGTTTCTTTTACGGGTTTTATTAAGTAATCTATGCTATTGGTTTCAAATGCTTTTAACGAGTAATCTTCAAAAGCGGTACAGAATATAACCATAGGTATTACTTTTAATTTTTTCAACAATTCAAAACCAGTTAAACCAGGCATTTCTATGTCTAAAAAAATAATATCGGGTGTTAAATCTATTATGAGTTTTTCTGCTTCATAACCATTTTCTGCTTCTCCTATAATTGTGAATAATTCCGAAAACTTAGTAATTAATTTTTTAAGGCGTAATCTTGCCAAACGCTCATCATCAATAACTAAAACAGTATATGTTTTTTTCATGATTATAATTGTGATGGAATTAATATTGTAATACTCTTTTTAGGCGTGTTAGTCCAATTTAAGAACGCTTTGTCACCATAACATAATCGTAACAAATCATACACAGATTGTAATCCGTAGCCACTATACATATCTTCTGGAAAATCGTCTCCATTGTCGCTAACAGTAATGTGTAAACTGTTTTTTCCTTGTTTAATTTCTAAATTTATTACTCCAGGTGCTTCCACTTTAGAAACACCATGTTTCACTGCATTTTCAATAAGTGGCTGTAAAAGATACATGGGAATTTCTTTTTCTAGTAACCCTTTTTCTACATCAATTGTAAATTGTAAACGTTTTTCAAATCTAATTTTTTCAATTTTCAAATAGTTTTCTACCATTTCAACTTCATCTTCTATGGTACTCATTTTCTTTCCTTTTCTGTTGATAGAATACCGAAATAAATCTGATAAAGAAAGAATCATATCTTCAGCTTTACTAGTGCTTTCATGCATTAAACTTGCTATAGAGTTTAATGCATTATATAAAAAATGTGGATTAATATGAGCATGTAGCGATTTTAGTTCGTTTTGGGTATTTAATTCTTTTAATTTTCTTAATTCTATTTCTTTTTGTTTTACTAAAGAATCTGAGAAATGATTTAAATACATTAACAAGCCACGACCTAGTGTTAAGGTTAGAAAAATGAAAAATAGAGGAATATAAACAGGAAGTGTTTCGTTTGTTTTTCCAATTAAGAAATAGCCTATTAGCACAGGAATATGTAATACACTAAATGTTAAAACTAGTTTCATTACAAATTGATATGTAAAGCCTAAGTAATTATTGATTATTTTTTGTTCTATTATCCATAATAAAAAGGAAATAATTAATGCAGAACTTAATACATACAGAAAGCTGTATATGGATTTATTTAAAGAACTATTATTTGGTTGTTCAATATCTATAATGTAGCTATATATCCAATGTAAATTCATTAACCCTAATAGAATTACAAGCATAGGAAAAAAGTAATGTAAGTATGTTGTTTTTCTAGTATTAAAAAGCCCAAATGCGAGTACAAACATTAATAGCCCTAGAAACCCAATCAATGTATAAACCTTTAAATGTGCTAAATTTTTATTTATGAAAAGATTGGCATATCTCCATGGGTAAGTTTTGTACATATAATTAGAAAATTGTTGTTTAAAGTTATCTGCATATAACTTCTGAACCAAAAATTTGTCAATTTCAGTAAACTCTTTATCTAATATATTATAAGTAGGACTGTTAAAGATAGCCTCAGTAGGATAGGTGATATTTAAAAAAAGTATATCATTATTATCCTGAATAAAACAGATGGTTCTTAAAATTTCATATTGTATGTATTTTTTTCGGTCTTCTAAATTAGTGTCTTCTTTAAAACTAAAATATAATGACTTTACATGTTCATTAGATCCGTGTTTATTTCTGTATTTATCGGTTTCAAAATTAATTTTTATTGTAGATGAAATAATATCAGAATAAGAATAGCCTTGAACTTTAGTGTTTCTATTGGTTTTATCCTTAGTATATTCTGAAAAGTTATTTTTTGTAAAACTTGAAAAAGATTCAATTGTTTTATTAGGAATTACTTTTTTTAAACTTTCTATAATTTCACTAACAGCTAAACTATCTTTCTTTGTAGCATTTTTAAGTGTAAATAAAATGGGACCTGAAAATTTTTTAGCAGTTTCATTACTTCTATTTATTTTGCCTTCAAAAAGCTTATCTTTTACATACTCCCAATGTATGTCTTTCTCTTTTTTCGAATAGTTATTTCCTTCAACTTCTACTAGTAATGAACCTTCGGAAGAATTTATCATCCTTAAAAAGAGTGGGATTATTAGTATTATAATTAAGGCTATTTTTTTCATCTTAAATTTGTTACACTACAAAGAAACCTCATTAAGATGTTTTTCAAAATGTTTTTGCGACGAATAGCATTTTTTAATAAAAAATTATTCAGCTAAACATAGATGTTTTTCAATAAAAAAGCCTCTTCGTTTTCACAAAGAAGCTTTTAAATACTCGTTTTATGAGATTTTTAACCTTTTACTTGAAGGTTTGTAAATTCTTTAGTCACAACAAGAGTATTGTCTTTAAATTGAACATCTTTCAAATCAACATATTCATTATCTACTTTGATAGATTTTACTTTAAAAGGCAATCCAAATAAGTTAATTTTAAAGGTGTTATAAGGGGTTATATATTGGCCTCTTTTATGAATTCTTATAATTAGTTTATTTTCAGTTCCGGCAAGATTAAATTTCTTTAAACTATAGCGTCCTTTTGTGTAATCGTAACCATCATCAGCATCTTCATATAGCTCAGAATCTTCTTTACCATCTTTGTAATAAACATCTAAGCTTAATTCTTCAATAATTTTTTCTCCAACATATTGTTGTACCGGGTATTTTGGAATAATAGCACCAGATTTAACGAAAATTGGCATACTATCAATATCGGCATCAACCCAAGTTTCTTTTCCTCCAGAAACTAATTCTTTTGTCCAGAAGTTATACCAGTCGCCTCTAGGAATGTACATGCGCCTTCCTTTTGCGTTTGGTTCGTTTATTGGACAAATTAATATTTGATTACCACAAATAAATTCGTCTGTTCTATAATGTGTTTGCGTGTCTTCTTGATCGAATAATACTAAGGATTTTAGCATGGGTACATTATCATGCGAATATTGATAGAATGAGGTATATAAATAGGGTAACAATTCATATCTAATCTCAATAAATTTTCTAACAATATCTGTAATTTCTTTATCAAAAGCCCAAGGTTCTTGATCGCCATGATCTCCAGAAGAGTGTGTTCTACAAAATGGGTGGAAGGCTCCTAATTGAATCCAACGTGCATATAATTCGCCGTTAGGTTGTTCTGCAAAACCACCAATATCAGATCCTGCAAAAGAGAATCCAGATAATGCTAATCGTTGTGCCTGTATGTTTGCTATTTGCAAGTGTTCCCAAGTTGCAACATTATCTCCCATCCATGTAGAGGTGTAACGTTGTGTTCCAGAATAGGCAGAACGTGTAATTACAAACGGACGTTTAGGATAGTTAAATTTTTTCAATCCGTGGTATGTGGCTCTGGCCATCTGCATACCATAAATGTTATGAGCTTTATTGTGGCTACATGGATTACCGTCGTAATCGTGACGAACATCTGATGGGAATGTTTTTCCTGGAACATCCATTACCGCAGGTTCGTTCATATCATTCCAAACACCTTTTACACCTATATCTTCAATAAGTTCTTTAAATAAACCTGCCCACCATTCTCTTACTTCTGGTCTTGTAAAATCTGGAAAATAACACTCCCCTGGCCAAACCTTACCTTTCATATAAGGGCCATCGGCACGTTTACAGAAATAATCTTTATCAAGAGCTTCTTTAAATACGCTGTATTCGTTATCTATTTTAATACCTGGATCAATAATTACAACGGTTTTAAAACCATCATCGGCTAATTCTTTCACCATTCTTTTTGGGTCTGGAAAATAATCTTTACTCCAGGTAAAGCAACGAAACCCTTCCATGTAATCGATGTCTAAATAAATAGCATCACATGGAATTTGTAATTCTCTAAACTTGGCAGTAATTTCTTTTACATTAGATTCTGGATAGTAACTCCATTTACATTGGTGATAACCTAAAGCCCACAATGGTGGTAATTCTGGTGTTCCCGTTAAATCAGTATAACTGGTTACAACATCTTGCATTTTAGGACCATAAATGAAGTAATAATTCATTTCACCTCCTTGTGCCCAAAAACTAGTTACATTTCTTCTTTCATGACAAAAATCGAAATATGTTCTAAAGGTATTATCAAAGAAAATACCATAAGATTTTCCATTGTGTAAACCGGTATAAAAAGGAATGGCTTTATAAATAGGATCGGTGTTTTTTCCAAAAGCATAAGAATCTGTTGCCCAATTTTCAAAACGACGTCCTTTTAGGTTTAAATGCTCTGGTTTATCTCCAAGTCCGTAATAGCTTTCTCCATTTTGGGCAGCTTTACTCATTTTAACAATATCTCCTCCTAATTCGTAACTCTCTTCCCAGTGAAAACCTAGTTCGTCTTCACAAATAATTTTGTTGTCTAGGGCGTCATAGAGAGATACTCTTAAATCTGATTTATGGATATGACAAATTAGTTTTGAGGTGGTAACAATATATTTTTCATCATCATTTGTGATTTCTAAATGATTATAACCTCTACTAGCATCTTCATCTATAGCATAAGAGAAGTCTCTTTCAAATTTACCAACCGTTGTATAAGTAAAGCGTAGTACGCTGTCTCTTAGCACAGTAAGTTTAAGAATAACATTGTTTGATGTTGAGAAATGTAGAATATCTACATTTTTTGTATAGTCTATAATATTTGAAGGAAACAGGTTTCCTTTATATTCTAATTCAGTGTTTAAAATCATAATTTGGACAATTATTTAATTGTCCAAATTACTAAATATTATAAGTTTTAAAAGCGTTTTTTTGGTAAAAAAACATTAATTTATTTGTTAATACACAAATTATCAAGTGGATAATTATAAATATATTAAGATTTGAATTGAAACACTGTAACAGCTAATGGAGCTAATGTAATTTCTGCTGAATAATCTTTACCATTCCAAGGATTCTTTTTTATGGTTATTGATTTTTTGTTAGAAATACCACTACCACCAAATGCTTTGGCATCACTATTAAATAACTCAGAAAGTTTACCACTAACAGGAACTCCTATTTTATATTTTTTTCTAACGGCAGGCGTTAAATTACAAACTACTATCACATCGTTTTTAGCAATTTTACCTTTTCTTATATAAGAAATAACACAGTTCTCATGGTCGTCGTAACTTATCCATTCAAAACCTTCTCTAGAAAATCCGTTTTCATATAAAGCAGGTGTTGTTTTGTAAAGTAAGTTTAGTGCTTTAAAAAAGTTTTGAAAGTTTTTATGAGGCTCAAATTCTAATAAATTCCAATCTAAACTACCTTGAAAATCCCATTCATTATATTGTGCAAATTCACCACCCATAAACAATAGTTTTGTTCCAGGATGTGTAAACATATAACCATATAATAAACGAAGATTAGCAAAACGTTGCCATTCATCACCAGGCATTCTTCCTAAAATAGAATTTTTACCGTACACCACTTCATCATGAGAAAGCGGAAGCATAAAATTTTCTGTAAAAGCGTATGCTAAGCTAAATGTAATATCGTTTTGATGGTATTTTCTATAAATAGGATCTTTTGCAAAATATTCTAATGTATCATGCATCCAGCCCATCATCCATTTCATACCAAAACCTAAACCACCTAAAAATACGGGTTTTGAAACGCCTGGAAAAGCCGTAGATTCTTCGGCAATAGTTTGTGTGTCTGGAAATGAAGCATAGATTTCTTGATTTAATTCTTTAAGAAATTCAATGGCAGCAAGGTTTTCTCTTCCTCCATAAATATTCGGTTCCCATCCACCATCTTCTCTAGAATAATCTAAAAACAACATGGAGGCAACGGCATCTACACGTAAGGCATCTGCATGATATTGTTCCATCCAGAAAGCTGCATTACTTATTAAAAATGATTTTACCTCGTTTCTTTCGTAGTTAAAAATTAAACTTTTCCAGTCTTGATGATAGCCTTTTCTTTTATCAGGATGTTCATATAAGCAAGATCCATCAAAAAAGCCTAAACCGTGTGCGTCTTCAGGGAAATGAGAAGGTACCCAGTCTAAAATAATACCTATATCATTTTGATGGAGTTTATCTACTAAATATTTAAATTCTTCTGGATATCCAAAACGTGAAGATGGCGCAAAATAACCTGTTACTTGATATCCCCAAGATGGATCATAAGGAAACTCCATAATAGGCATAAGTTCTACATGAGTAAAATTCATGTCTTTTACATAGTTAACCAATTCGTCAGCTAATTCAAAATAGGATAAAAATCGATCTTCTTCTACTTGTTTTTTCCAAGAACCTAAATGTACTTCATATACCGAGTAAGGTGCATCTAATGCATTATGGCTTTTACGTTTTTTCATCCAGCTTGTATCCTTCCATTTGTAACTATCGTCCCAAATAATGGATGCTGTTTTTGGAGGGTGTTCACAACGTCTAGCGTAAGGATCTGCTTTTTCTGTTTTTATGCCATTGTTATGACTTTCAATTTTGTATTTGTATATATTGCCTTTACCTACTAAAGGAATAAAACCTTCCCAAATACCACTACTATCCCAGCGGACATTTAATTGGTGTTCACCTTCGGTCCAAAAATTAAAGTCACCAATTACCGAAACTTGTTTAGCGCTAGGTGCCCAAACTGCAAAATAAGTACCTTCTATACCATCTACAGTTGTAATATGAGATCCAAATTTTTCGTAAAGCCTATAGTGTTTCCCCGCTTTAAAAAGGTTAATATCGAAGTCTGTAAATAGACTATAAACTTTTACTTGTGCCATATATTATATTACAAATCCGTTAGGTATAACTGCTCCATTTTTAATTACTACGATGCCTTCTTTAATAGCGTAAGTATCTGTTTCAGTATCTTCTAAATGAGATCCTCCATTTATTCTTACATCATCACCAATGCGACAGTTTTTATCAAGAATAGCATTTTTTATAAAGCAACGTTCTCCTATTCCCATCAACACTTTTATTTTTTTATCCTCTATTTCTAGAAGTGTTTCGTAATAATCACTACCCATCATATATGTTTTTATGACTGTAGATTCTTTTCCAATTCTTGAACGAATACCAATAACAGACTGTTCAATTTTAGCGGCACTAATAATACATCCTTCAGCAATAACAGCCTTGTCTAAAGTAGTTCCTGCTACTTTTGTAGTAGGTAACATTCTGGCATGCGTATAAATACGTTTTGCTTTATCATATAAATCAAACTGAGGAATATTGTCCGTCAATCCGATATTAGCTTCAAAAAAGGAATCGATATTACCAATATCTGTCCAATAACCTTCATATTGAAAACTTAATGTTTTGTGTTTTTCAATAGATTGCGGAATAATTTCTTTACCAAAATCGATAGTAGATTCATCGTCCATTAAACTTATTAAAAGGTCTCTATTAAAGATATAAATACCCATGGATGCTAAATAATTTCTACCTTGACCTTTCATTTCATCACTTACTTCAGAGGTCCAATCTGGTAATAAACTGGCATCAGGTTTTTCAATAAAAGAGGTTACTACACTTTCATCATTTGCTTTCAAAATACCGAAAGAAGTAGCATCTTTTGCATTAACAGGAATAGTGGCAATAGAAATTTCAGCATTACTTTCTTCATGTGCAGCTATCATTTTATCATAATCCATTTGATAAAGTTGATCTCCTGACAATATTAATGCATACTCAAAATCGTGCCTTAAGAAGTGATGCATACTTTGTCTAACAGCATCTGCTGTTCCTTGAAACCATCCTTTATTACCTGGTGTTTGTTCTGCTGCAAGCACATCAACAAAAGCACTACTAAAAAAGCTGAAATGATAGGTGTCTTTAATATGTCGGTTTAAGGAAGCAGAGTTAAATTGTGTTAAAACAAACATACGCTTAATGTCTGCATTAATACAATTTGATATGGGAATATCAACCAATCTATATTTACCTGCAATGGGTACTGCAGGTTTAGATCTTTGTTCTGTTAACGGGTGTAGTCTCGAACCTTGCCCTCCACCTAAAATGATGGATAAAACCTTATTATTAATCATATTCAGTCAGTTTTTATAGTGTTATATAAATTTATGTATTCTTTAGCAGAAACATCCCATGAATGATCTAGTTGCATGATCGTGTTTCTTATTGTTTTATATTTTGTTTGATTACTGTAAAGTGTAACACCTCTGTCAATAGCTTCTGTAATTTCTGGAACGGTTACATTTTTATGACAAATACCAAAGCCATTTTCTTCAGTAATATCAATAACAGTATCTTTTAAACCACCAATGCTTCTAACAATAGGAATGGTTCCATATCTTAAAGCGTACATTTGGTTTAAACCACAAGGTTCTACTCGAGAAGGCATTAGTAAAAAATCTGCCCCGGCATATATAATATGAGACAGCTTTTCGTCATATCCTATAAAGGCATTGTATGTCCCAATATAATCTTTTTTTAATAATTCTAGTTGGTTTTCAACTAAATCATTTCCAGAGCCCAGTAATAATATAGTAGCATTATTTTTTTCGAGCGCTATTTTAAAAGCCTCTGGAAACAAATCAGAGCCTTTTTCGTTAACTAAACGCCCAATAAAAGCGAAAAGTGGTTTTTCAAAGTCTAAATTAAAGGTATCACACAAATATTTTTTATTTGCTTTAGCGCCAGAATGTACTGTTTTAGAACTGTAATTTTTAATTATGTAATGATCTGTTTCAGGATTCCAAACCTTCCAATCAATGCCATTTAAAATACCCGAGCATTTTTCACTTTCTGCTCTTAACAAGCTTTCTAAGCCGTTTGCTTCTAGTTTTAATTCTTCCATATAGCTAGGAGATACCGTAGTAACAGCCCAAGCACATTTAATTGCTGAAGCTAATGGGTTTATTGAGCCACCCCAGTCAAGTAAACCAACATTTTCAAAATTAAAAGGCGGAATTAAACCTACTTTTTCATGAGAAAACCAACCTTGGTATTGTGCATTGTGAATGGTTAATATATTAGGAATCTTTCTAAATGCTTCATATTTATAACTTTCTTGAAGCATAAATGGAATTAAACCTGTGTGATGATCGTGACAATGAATAATATCTGGATAATTGTCCCAAGTTAGTAACCAATCTAAAGCTGCAATTTGAAATGATAAAAACCGTTCGGTATCATCCATTGAATAAACATAGTCTTTAAAAAGCAGTTCTGGAACATCAATAAAAAACACATCGAAGTCTAAGGTGTTCTCTGTTAAAGTTAAAACACGAAAATCATAAGGCTCCACACCTAAATTTATAACACCGTTATATATGGTATGAAAATTATGTTCTTTAGTAAACTTATTGTTATAAAAAGGCATAATAACCTGAGAGGATGTAGTTGAGCCTTTTTGATATTTAGGTAATGCTCCAACAACATCTGCAAGCCCTCCGACTTTAGCAACTGGATAACATTCTGCACTTATATGTATAATATTCATATGTAATAATTACGAATTTTATAAACTTACAAAATAAATAGTAACCATTTTGGAGGAATTTTATTTTTAAAGAAAAAATTGTAGAATTGGAATTAATCAAAATTATCAATAATGAAAATGAAAAAAAGTTTAAAAATACTGTCAATCATTCAATGAAAATTTATCATAAAAACAAAAGTTAATCTTTAAACTTTCTACTGATTGATTAATGAAAGAGAGAAATGTTTAATCATTCAGTTTTGAAATAACTATAATTGCTTGTTGTAAAATTTTAATATTACCAACTTAGCGCATAAGTTTTTACCTTATTTTACTTTTCAAGTAAATTATTTATTCTATAAACACTATTATTTGAATTTTCTTTCAAGTTAAAAGCAAAATGAATTTATATTTGTCTTTATATATGTTTAAAAATTACTTCTTTATAGTTTTACTTACTCTTTTTTGTTTAAAAACAAGTGGGCAAACAAAGTCCTTTAAAAAGCAGTTAGATAGTATACAAGCATTAAGGCAATTATCTAAAAACACAGATTTAGATATAGAAGCTAGAATACAATATGCTAAAAAGGCAAGCGAGTTATCTTATATAACACAAGTAGATTCTGTTATTTTAAATTCGAATTTTTTACTTGCTGATTGTTATTCAGATGATAGGAGGTATTTCAGAGAATCAATAAGCTTAAATCGGAAAAACTTAATATTAGCAAGCAAACTTAATGATTCACATAGTAGGGCTTATATAAATTATCATTTAGGGTATGCATATCATTATTTAGAAAAAAGCGATAGCACTTATTATTATTACTACAACTCTTTAAGAATATTTGAACATTTAAAACCTGTAAAGAATGAGTACCTTTTACGTCAGTCCAGAATACTTTCAAATATTTCTCATCTACAGCGAGTAGAACGTGATTATATAAGCAGTCAAGCAAATACAATAAAAGCTATAAATATATTGCTTTTTATCCCAGAAACTGAAGACAGTTTAGATGATTTGTCCAATTTATATAACAATTTAGCTTTAAATTTATATGACCTTAAAGAGTACGAAAAAGCCATAGAATATTATAAGAAGGCTATAGGTGTTAGTAACAAAATGATTGATAATTATAAACGAAAATTATTTATAAACATTAATCTTGCCGAATTATATAGAGTAACTTATAGATATGAAGAAGCATTTAAAATATACAATAAACTACTAGAAGATAAAACTATAGAAAAAAAAGACCCAAGTTCTTATGGAGCCATATTAAATAATATGGCGTATACCATGTTTTTGGAAAAAGATAAAGATTATGCTAAAATAGACTCTTTGTTTACTGAGGCTTATAATATTTTCTGTGATTTAGATTTATTTTATGAAATCTCTGGAAGTGGTAATGATATGGCAGAGTTTTATTTAGATACTAACAAAAAAACCAAAGCGTTATTTTATTCTAAAAGATCCTATGAATATGGGAAAAAAGCGAATGAATATAAAGAAGTATTAAGAGCTTTAAAAATGCTTTCAAAGTTATATGAAGGAAATGAAGGGAAAGCCTATTTATACGAACACATAAAATTAAATGATAGTTTAATTGATGTTGAACGC
This sequence comes from Flavobacteriaceae bacterium HL-DH10, assembly GCA_031826515.1. NCBI lineage: Bacteria > Pseudomonadati > Bacteroidota > Flavobacteriia > Flavobacteriales > Flavobacteriaceae > Thalassobellus > Thalassobellus suaedae. The sequence goes on from CP134536.1 coordinate 1,688,470, forward strand.
GCAAGTAGAAATAAGTATGCTAGAATACAATTTGAGACCGACCAATATATAAAAGAGACAAAGCGTTTAAGCACTCAAAACATATTAATTATAGCAATAGGAAGTATATCAATACTGGTATTAGGTCTTTTATATTTTATAAAATTACAAAAAACTAAAAACAATGAGCTTCAATATATAACAGAGCAAGAGCTAGCAAATCAAGAGATTTACAAATTAATGTTAAAGCAACAAGCGAAGCAAGAAGAAGGACGTTTGCAAGAACGTCATAGAATATCAGAAGATTTACATGATGGTATTTTGCCTAGGTTATTTGGCACCAGAATGGGTATGGGTTTTTTAGATATAAAAGGAGATAAAAGCACCTTAAAACAATATAATAAGTTTATAGATGAGATGCAAAAAATAGAAAAGGAAGTAAGAGATGTGTCTCATGAGCTAAAAAGTGATACCATAGGCTTAAAAGCTAATTTTGAATCTATTTTAGAAGCGTATATAAAGACTCAAAGCGTAGCAGGAAATTTTAAGTATGAAATAATAAATGATGACAAAATAAAATTTGAGTTGTTTAATGAGACCATAAGAGTTGAAATTTATCGAATACTTCAAGAACTTATACAAAACATTGTAAAACATGCAAAAGCTACAGTTGTTTCTCTTTCTTTTACATTGAAAGACGAAGTTGTAAGGATTAATATATTAGATGATGGTATTGGATTTAATACAGAAAAAAAACATAAAGGAATAGGCTTAAAAAACATAGCCTCAAGAGTTCTTAAATTAGAAGGTGAACTTAAAATAAACTCACTTTTAAATAGTAAAAAAGGAACAGAATTTGATATAAAAATACCTGTAAAAAAAGAATTTTAAGGATGATTAAATTATTTAATGTTTTAATTATAGAAGACCACCCGTTAATTGTTAACGCTTATGAAAATGCCCTTAAGCATATAAGTAAAAATAATAGAAAATTAGAATTCGATATTGATGTTGCTTCAAATTGTGATAGTGCCTATGTAAAAATAATGGAATCATCAAATACTCAAAAAATAGATTTTATTTTTCTAGATATTAAATTGCCAGCTTCTAAAGATGGAACACTAATTTCTGGTGAAGATTTAGGTATTAAAATAAAAAAAGTATTACCAAAAGTTAAAATAATAGTTGCCACCACTTACAATGATAATTATAGAATTAATTCAATATTTAAAAGTATTAATCCTGAAGGTTTTTTAATTAAGAATGATTTAAATCCTAAAGAGCTTGTTTTAGCTATAGAAAGCATAATTGAAAATAGTCCTTATTATAGTAAGTCTGTAGTTCAATTAATGCGAAAACAAGTATCTAATGAAATAATAATAGATGATCTTGACAGAAAAATACTTTATGAATTATCTAGAGGAACAAAAATGAGTGAATTACCACAAATAATTCCACTCTCTATTTCTGGAATAGAAAAAAGAAAACGGATATTAAAAGAACTTTTTAATTTAGACAAAAAAGACGATAGAGGATTGATTAAAATAGCAGAGGAAAAAGGGTTTATTTAGTCATTCAAAATCTGTTAATCAAATTCTTAAAAAACCTTACTTATTTTGAGGCAATCCCTTTTTTTTAATGCTTCTAGCTTCTCTACATTTGGAGTGCTATTAGTAAATTATCTATCAAGAAAAATATTTCTTTGGGGGGTGATATTAAATAAAACGGCATGATAAAATTATCATGCCGTTTTTATTTTAAAAATAGTCTTTATAAGAAACTCAATTTTTTTTAATCATTCAATTTAAGTACCGCCATAAATGCTTGCTGAGGTATTTCAACATTACCAACTTGACGCATACGTTTTTTTCCTTTTTTCTGTTTTTCTAGTAATTTACGCTTACGAGATATATCTCCACCATAACACTTGGCTGTTACATCCTTACGTAATGCTTTAATAGTTTCTCGTGAAATAATTTTAGCACCAATAGCTGCTTGAATTGGAATATCAAATTGCTGACGTGGAATAAGCTCTTTTAATTTTTCACACATTTTTTTACCAATATTTTGAGCGTTATCAGCATGTATTAATGCCGAAAGTGCATCAACAGGTAAGGCGTTTAATAAAATGTCTAAACGCACAAGTTTTGATACTTTCATGCCAATTGGATGATAATCAAAAGACGCATATCCTTTAGAAACGGTTTTTAAACGATCGTAAAAATCGAATACAATTTCTGCTAAAGGCATTTCAAAGGTTAATTCAACACGCTCTGTTGTTAAATAGGTCTGATTTAATACAATGCCTCTTTTTTCAATACAAAGAGACATGACGTTACCAACAAAATCAGCTTTAGTAATAATGGTTGCTTTAATATAAGGTTCCTCAACTCTATTCACTGTTGAAGGATCTGGTAAATCAGAAGGATTATTTACAATAAAAGCTTCATCAGGATTTTTATTTGTATAGGCATGGTAAGATACGTTGGGAACTGTAGTAATTACAGTCATATCAAACTCGCGTTCTAAACGTTCTTGTATAATTTCCATGTGAAGCATGCCTAAGAAACCACATCGGAAACCAAAACCTAAAGCCGCTGAGCTTTCTGGAGCAAATACTAACGACGCATCGTTTAGTTGTAGTTTCTCCATCGAGTTACGGAGTTCTTCGTAATCTTCAGTATCAACAGGATAAATACCTGCAAATACCATGGGTTTTACATCTTCAAAACCTTCAACAATATTGGTAGTTGGATTTGCGAAATCGGTAATAGTATCACCAACTTTTACTTCTTTAGCGGTTTTAATTCCTGTTATTAAATAACCTACATCACCTGTTTTAACACTTTGCTTGGCAACTTGCGTTAGTTTAAGTGTACCAACTTCATCGGCATAATATTCTTTATCTGTAGCAACGAATTTTATTTTTTGTCCTTTTTTAATTTCTCCATTAAATACTCTAAAATAGGTTTCAATACCTCTAAACGTATTGTAAACAGAATCGAAAATTAAGGCTTGAAGCGGTGCGTTTGGGTCGCCTTTAGGAGCAGGAATACGCTCAATAACAGCTTCTAAAATTTTATCAACTCCAAAACCAGTTTTTCCACTAGCGTGAATCACTTCTTCTGGGTCGCAACCTAATAAATCTACAATATCGTCGGTTACTTCTTCTGGGTTGGCGCTTGGTAAATCGACTTTATTAAGTACCGGAATAATTTCTAAGTCGTTTTCTAAAGCCAAATATAAATTAGAAATAGTTTGTGCTTGTATGCTTTGTGCGGCATCTACAATAAGTAAAGCACCTTCACAAGCAGCAATAGAGCGAGAAACCTCGTATGAGAAATCAACGTGACCTGGTGTGTCGATTAAGTTTAGAATATATTTTTCGCCTTTGTATTCATAATCCATTTGTATGGCGTGAGACTTAATGGTAATACCGCGTTCGCGCTCTAAATCCATACTATCAAGTAGTTGGGCTTGTTGTTCTCTAGCCGTTACCGATCCTGTAAAATCCAATAAACGGTCGGCAAGTGTACTTTTACCGTGATCTATATGTGCAATGATGCAAAAGTTTCTAATGTTCTTCATAGTCAACAATCTTCATAAAAAAAGATTTTGCAAATATAGATTTTTTTTAAGTGAGCATGAAAGATTGAATAGATGTAATTTAAAGAGGCTATTCGCTGTTTGTCATTGAGTGTCTTTTTAATAGAGATTATAGTTTATAAATTTGTAAGATAATTACACTCGATGTAATGTTTAAAAACGTAAATTAGACACTTTAAATGTATTGTAAACAATGTTTAATCAAAATAAATTTATAAGTAACAAATGCCAACAACACTATTAAGTTTAGGATTAAAGCAGTTTTTTGGTTGTTTTTTAGTAGTCATTTTAATGAGTTTTAAAATGTATTCACAAGTAACACCAACACCTTCTCAAGAAGAAATTTCTATACCAGAAATTGAAAAAACATATCTTCATATAGATCGCTCTTATTATAATATAGGTGAATCCTTATGGTATAAGGCCTATTCGGTTTATGCCTATAATAACTTGCTATTTGATAAGAGCAATATCCTGTATGTAGAGTTAATTTCTCCTGATTCTAAAATACTTGCTAGAAATAAAACAAGGTTAGAAGAAGGGTTGGGGCATGGGGACTTTAAATTAACTGATTCTGTTGGAGTGAAGCCTGGTGTATATCAAATAAGAGCCTACACCAATTGGAGTCGTAATTTTGATAAGGAATTTGTTTTTAAGAAGGAGATTGAAATCATGGATGTTTTTGATAGAGATGCAAGCAAAACCAATAAAGAGTATAAAGCAGAGAGAAAAAAAATAAAGAACAAGACTATTGAAAAACCAAAATATACATTTAACACCCAGTTTTTTCCAGAGGGAGGTTCGCTTATAGAAAACATTATAAGCATTGTGGCTTTTAAAGCTGTTGATAATAATGGTTTACCTATTGTTGTAAAAGGCAAGATTTTTGATTCTGATGAAAACTTAGTTGCTTTAACGGAAAGTGTACATGATGGGATGGGTAAATTTCAACTAAAACCTACAGAAGGGAAAGCATACTATGCTAAATTTATGACTTTAAATGGTGACGAAATTGAGGTCCCACTTCCAAAAGTAAATAAGCAGGGCTATTTATTAAGTGTAAAAGCAAAAAACGGAAAACATATTGTAACAATTAAAACCAATCAAGAGACTTTAGCGATGTATCCAGACGCTCCTATCACTGTAATTGGTGCTACAAGAGCGATTACTTATTTTGAAGGAACGCAGTCTTTAAACAGTACAACGCTTTCTTTTGAAGTTCCCGAAACTGATTTTCCTGAAGGCATTAGTCAAATAACATTATACGATGCCAATGCGCGGCCTCAAAGTGAACGCTTGTTGTACATTGAAAAAAACAATGATGTAAAGGTTGAAATAGCAACAGATAAAAAAGTATACAAAACAAAAGAAAAAGTAATTGTAACTATTTCGTCTAAGACTTCTTCTGGTGAGGCTGTGCCAGCTAGCTTTTCATTAAGTAGTACAGACATGAATGGCGTTTCGGAAACAAAAAATTATGGAACGAATATTAGTTCGTATTTTTTTATGGAATCGGATATCAGAGGTAAAGTGTACAATCCCGGGTATTATTTCGATCGTTCTAATTCAAAAAGATTGGATTATTTAGATTTATTACTCTTAACACAAGGTTGGCGAGATTTTTTATGGAAAAAAATGCCCGAAATTAATGATAGTCTTGCGTATAAAGTTGAAAAGGGAATCACGATTTCAGGTAAGGTAAAGCAACTTTTTGGAAATAAAGAAAAACCAGATAGTAATGTTACGTTGGCCTTATTCAATAAGGGAAAAGTGAATATACTTAATAATGTAACAGATACTATTGGAAGATTTAAATTTGAAAATCTAGTTTTCATGGGAGAGGCTTCAATGATGCTAAATACCCAAAATGAGAAAGGAAAAAACCGAGGAATGCTTTTATTAGATTCCCTTTACTTGCCGCCAATGGTTGTCGATTTTAAGAGGGACAGTATCATTTATACCTCAGAAAATATGGTTGTAAAAGAAAATATATATGAAAAACACATCATGTTTGGTGTTGCTGCAGAAAATATATTGGACGAAGTTGAAATTATTGCAAAAAAGAAAAATGGACCAGCTAGTTTATATGGAAATGCAGATAACACTTATGTGATAGATGAAAAAACGCAACACTTTTCAGATATATTTCAACTCATCCAGTTTTCAATACCGGGCGTGACAGCCATTGGTGGTGTAATTGGGTTTAATAGATATGGTGCACGACCCGCATATATCTTGATTGATGGTGTTGAATGGGACCAAAACGATTTAATGGGTATTCATACAGATGATGTTGCAAAAATAGAAGCTTTTAAAGGTCCAAGTGCTGCAATATTTGGAACAAGAGGCGGAAATGGTGTCATAATTATTTACACAAAAGAAGGGGTTATTAATAAAGACCCAAAACCAGTCTTTCATTCTATAACACAAAAGATAGAAGGTTTACATAACGCACGTGTTTTTTATTCCCCAGAAGATATTGAAAATCCATTCTTCGAAATGGATAATAGAAGAGCCATACGCAATACGTTGTATTGGAATCCGTATGTGCATCCAAATGAAAATGGCACGGTAGAAGTAACATATAGTAACAGTGAGGTTAACACGACGGTAAAAGTCATTATAGAAGGGATCACCGCTACAGGTATTCCTGTGGTTAAGCATGCTTATTATACAATTGAAGAATAAGAAGATGTTTTTTTAAGCGTAACTTAATTTGAAATAACGCAGTTCGTCAGAAAAGTATTTTATCTCATACGCTTATAAAGTTTATTTGTGGTATAAATATTTAAATTTACTGTGATGAAAAAATTATGCTACGCTTTATTGTTTTTATTAATTGCATTTAAATCATTTTCTCAAGAAACTGAAAAGCTTCCTAAAGAGCCCTGGGAAGAAATTGTTGAAATAAATGGTCAAAGATATTCACTTCTTAAAAAATGGAATTCTGATATTAAGGTTCAATTAGAAGGAAATTACACTACAACAGATTCTTTAAACATTACTAAAGTTTTAGCTAAGCTAAATGCTATAACAGAAAGCATCAATATTGGGTTTTCAAAAGATGAAATAGCTAACTTAAAAATTAGTTTTATAGATGCAAATGTGAATGAGAGAGATAAATACGGTGAAATGTTACGTATGTTTTCAAAGGATCAAAAAGGATTTACAAAAGGAAAACTATATATTTATAGCAGTAAGTCTAATCCAAATTTCAATAATTCTTTAGAGTCTACAATCTCAAAAGCTTTGGTAGGAGGTTTTTTTTCGCCTCTATTTCAAAACAAAAGAAATAGCATTTTTAATCGTGCAGTAAATTATAATAATAGTAAAGTACCTTTAAACGCTAAAGATATAGCTATCATTAAAGAAGCCTATAAACCAGACTTTGAAAAGAAACTTCAAATTGCTAATAAACAATTTAAACACATATTAGACGATTTATATACAAAAAAAGTAAAAGCACGAGACCGTATTTATGGTGGGTTACAAACCCTGTAGCTCTTATATTTTTACCAGCTTTAATTTTATCATTATTCTTTATATTTCTTATTAGTAAAATTAAAAAGTCAATAGATCTAAAAATTAAAAGAGATTGGCTAAGGTTTGGAGTAATTGCTCTTATAAGTTTGTTTTTTATGAGCATTGTTATCATACTTTGTGTGTCTTTTTATGATTTCTTAACAATACCTGATGATTATGACAAAGCACCAATAATAAGGTTAGACACAATTTTATCAACAACAGTATCATTATATTTAGTTTTATTTCCTCTTCTTTATTTGTTTCGCTTTATAGAACTAAAAATTCAAAAAACATTAAAAAGTATATTTACAAAAACAGCCTTAATTTTTTTATCAACAGGTTTTTTACCGTTTATCTGCACAGTGTTGCTATTTGGTATAGTAATAAATCATAAAGGAAGTTTTGTTAATATTCAAGGTGATTATTTAACACTATCTAAAATATTTTTATTTTTAATGGCAATCGCTTCAATACGTGCATTAATAAGTTTTTTCATTTTTAAAGAGCGAAATTTAATTATTGAAAACGAAACAAAACTTTCAAACTTAAGAGAACTAAAAACCAAAGCCGAATTAAAATCGTTACAATCTCAAATCAACCCCCATTTTTTATACAATGCTTTAAATTCTATTGCAAGTTTAGCGCATACAAATGCCGATAAAACAGAAAAAATGGCATTGTCGTTATCAGATTTGTTTAAATATACCATTAACCGAAAAGGAAAAAAGACAAGTACTGTAAATGACGAATTAGAAATGGTACGCAGCTATTTAGAAATAGAACAAACCCGTTTTGGAGATCGTTTAGAGTTTGTTATCAATGCAAAAGAAGATGTGTTACAAGTAGAAATTCCGATGTTTTTATTACAACCATTGGTAGAAAATGCGGTAAAACACGGTGTGTCTAAAGTTGAAGATAAAGGCGTTATAAAACTTAATATTATAAAAACAGACAAAGGTTTAGAAATTGAAGTCATAGACAATGGACCTGATTTTCCTGAAGGCTTGGTGAGCGGACATGGCTTACAAACGGTTCACGATTTATTACGCTTAAGTTATGGAGACAAAGCATCACTAAAGTGGCAAAATACGCCACAAAAAAGTATTAGTATTTCAATTGATAAAACAGCCTAAAAATGAGTACAAAATATAGCTCTATCATTATAGACGATGAGCCACCAGCAAGAGACCGTTTATTAAAATTGCTAGGAAATTTTCCTGAAACGTTTCATATTTTAGATGTAGCTAAAAACGGACGAGAAGCCAAACAAAAAATAGAAGCCTTAAACCCCGATCTTATTTTTTTAGATATTGAAATGCCAGGGCTTACAGGCTTTGAGTTATTAGAAGCACTGGAAACAATTCCTATGGTTATATTTTGCACGGCTTATGGAGAATATTCTTTAAAAGCGTTTGAAACCAATAGCATCGATTATTTGGTAAAACCTGTCCGTTTGGAACGTTTAGAAAAAACCATTGAAAAACTAAAGTCACTTGATAGGCATTTTTCTACTCAAAATTTTTCAAGCTTGTTAAAAGAAATAACACTTCAAAAAGAAGCTAAAAAAATGACATCTATTACAGTTAAAAAAGGCGACAAACTTGTTTTTATAAAATTAGAAGATGTCTCACATTTTGAGGCAGGCGATAAGTATGTTAATGTACATGCTAAAAACGATATTCATTTAAGCGAGCAATCTTTAACCCAATTAGAACAAAAATTACCAGATAACTTTTTGCGCATTCATCGTGCTGTAATTATTAATACGGATTATGTTAACGATGTCCAAAAATACTTTAATAGTAGGTTTGTAATCACTTTAAGTAACCCTAAAAAAAGCAGTATTACAACTGGTAGAAGTTATAATGATGCGATTAAAACTTGGATGAGTTTATAACTAAGATCTGACATGTCTTTTTCGTAAAGCGTTCAATTTTTTAAAAACCTCATAAGGCTCCATTTTATTAAAAAACACTAATTTTGCCCAAAAATATAAACGTGGTAAAAATAGACAACATAGAACTTCCCGATTTCCCATTGCTTTTAGCGCCTATGGAAGACGTAAGCGATCCACCTTTTCGTGCTTTATGTAAGGAACAAGGAGCCGACGTTGTTTATACCGAATTTGTTTCAAGTGAAGGCCTAATACGTAATGCCGAAAAAAGCGTTATGAAATTAGATATTTACGAAAAAGAGCGTCCTGTAGGTATCCAAATTTTTGGAGCCAATTTGGATAGTATGTTACAAACTATTGATATTGTAGCAGCTTCAAAACCTGATATTATCGATATCAATTTTGGTTGTCCCGTTAAAAAAGTAGTAAGTAAAGGAGCAGGTGCAGGTATTTTAAAAGATGTGTGCCTCATGGAGCAACTTACTGCCGAAATGGTTAAACGAACCAATATTCCTATTACTGTAAAAACGCGTTTGGGTTGGGATCACGATTCTATCAGAATTGTTGAGGTGGCTGAGCGTTTGCAAGATGTAGGCTGTAAAGCCATTGCTATTCATGGGCGCACCAGAGCGCAAATGTATAAAGGCGAAGCTGATTGGAAACCGATAACCGAGGTGAAAAATAATCCAAGAATGCACATTCCTGTGTTTGGAAACGGCGATGTAGACACTCCAGAAAAAGCCATGTTAATGCGCGACGAATTTGGATTAGATGGTTGTATGATTGGTCGTGCTAGTATTGGGAATCCATGGTTTTTTAAGCAAGTAAAACATTTTTTTGAAACAGGTGAGCATTACCGACCAATTACTATGCAAGAGCGTGTTGAGGCTGCTCGCCGTCATTTACAAATGGCGATAGATTGGAAAGGCGAAATTTTGGGTGTTTTTGAAACCCGCCGTCATTATACTAATTATTTTAAAGGCATTCCGCATTTTAAAGAATACCGAATGAAAATGGTAACTAACGACCATTCTAAAGATGTATTCGCAGCGTTTGATGAGGTGTTAGAAAAATTTGGTGACTTTCAGTTTACAGAGTAAATATCCCCTCGAGGGGATTATAGGGGTGTTTTTAAAATATAATGAAGTGTTTCGGCAAAGGCTAACAACTACTATCGCTTTTGTATGTGTCTGCCAATTATTTTTTTTAGCCTAAGTACCTGGTGTATTTGTTATAACCATATTTTTTTTATTCTCATCCTTTTTTAAGGAGGAGTGGATTTCATTTTGAAAAAAATGAAAGACGAGGTGGTTTTTCGCGAGAAGGATTGCAGCGACATCCTTTTTGCTTTTTTTTTTGCAAAAAGATAAAGCGTAAAGCCTGTTTGCCATTTTTCATGGCAACTCGCCCTAATAATTCTGAACTAACGATTTTGAAATGCGTACCGATGCTATTTTTGAAGCAATAATACCTAAAATTGAAATAGTTAAAAACACAATAACAAAATTTTCAACTTTTATGATAACAGGGTAAGCAAGTGATGGTGTTATCATAACCAAGGCAAATCCTTTTTGTAGCAGAGTAATTATTAAAGCAACACCTAAGCCTATAAATCCTCCAAGAATACTCATTAAACTACCTTGGAAAAAGAAAATTTTACGAATATCTGAGACTGTAACACCAATATTAAAAAGGGTATTAAGACTTTTCTTTTTATCTAACATCATCATTATTAAAGAGCCTATTACGTTAAAAAACGCGATAATTAGTACGAGCGTAAATATTAAATAAACTGCTAAATTTTCGGTGTTTAACATTTTGTAAAGCGCATCATTTAATTGGGCTTTATTTTTTATCATAATATTTTCGCCTAAAATTGTTTGAATCTTTTGTTTTACAAGAGCTTCATCAACACCTTTTTTAAGCTTAAATTCTATAGCACTTATCTGATTTGGTTTGTAGTTTAGTAAGTGTTGTGCTAAATCTATAGGTGCAAAAACATGAGAGTCATCTAGTTTTTCATTTACAGAAAAGATACCAACATTTAGAGCGTTAATAGCATTAACGGCATTTTTTGTAGAAGTTATTTGTCCTTTTCCTGGTTTTGGAACATAAATGGTAACGTGTTTAGCATAGTCTAAAACTCCCATAGATAGGTTGTGTGCAATGCCATAACCCACAAGTATTTGATTAGATTTTTGGTCTAGCCAACTACCATATTCTATAACAGAATCTATATTTACAACTTTCCGAAAATGCTCGTCAACTCCTTTTATAATAGCAGGATAGTTTTTGTTATCAAAAGTAACAATAGCACGCTCTTCAATAATTTTTGAATATAATGCAACTTCATCTATACTATTGAGTTTAGAAGTTTCATCTTCAGTTAAAAAAAATGATTTCCCAACGGTAGCTTCAGCTTTTAAATCGGGGTCAATAATGCTAGAAAATTGTAGCGTAAAATCTTTTAAACCAGCAAAACCAGAGAGTACTACAAATAATGAAGCTGACCCTAAAATAATTCCTATTACAGCAATAATAGTTATAAAATTAATAGCATTATTACTGCTTTTAGAGCGTAAATAACGTTTTGCTATATATAAGGAAACATTCAATTATGATTTTTTTCTTTTATCAAGTAAATTTGGGTCTGCAAGTGGGTTTTCTTTTCCCTTTAACGATTTATCTATTTGATCGATATATTCTAAAGAATCATCAATAAAAAACTCTAATCGTGGCATGCGTCTTAGTTGATTTTTAGTGCGTTGTGCTATTTCATGCTTAATTAATGGCGCATTAGATTTTATACCTTCTATAAGTTCCGCTCCTTTGTTATTAGGAAAAATACTTAAGTATACCTTAGCAACCGACAAATCGACAGTTACTTTTACTTTAGATACCGATATTAAAATACCATGCATACCACCTTGTGTAGCTGCACCTTGAAGTACTTCAACTAAATCGCGTTGTAAAACCGATGCTATTTTTTTTTGTCTTTGACTTTCTTCTAAGTTGCTCATTTGTTTCTACCTATTTATAGGTTTAGAATGCAAAAATAACGGATATTTAAAGATTATCTTATTTTTAGGGTGCTATTTTCATATCTTGATATGGAATTTAGGTTGAATTCATAGATTTCCGTCTTCACGGAAAGAATAAAAATAATTCCGAATGAATAAAATTGAACATATAGGTATTGCTGTTAAAAATATTGACGACTCAAATGAATTGTTTACCAAATTGTTTGGAGAGCCACAGTATAAAACAGAAGCGGTCGAAAGTGAAGGTGTAAAAACATCATTTTTTAAAGTAGGTAATAATAAAATTGAACTATTAGAAGCTATAGATCAAGATAGTCTAATTGGTAAATTTATAAATACGAAAGGAGAAGGTATTCATCATATTGCTTTTGATGTTGATGATATTGAAGCAGAAGTAAAACGATTGAAGAAAGAAGGCTTTATTGTTTTAAATGATATACCCAAAAAAGGTGCTGATAATAAGTTAGTTGTGTTTTTGCATCCTAAGACAACAAATGGTGTACTTATAGAGCTTTGTCAGGATTTTTTTTAAATGAATAAATTTCTTGTAGAGTTTTAAAATTAATATTAGATTTGCACTCCAATTTGGGTCCCATAGCTCAGTTGGTTAGAGCACCTGACTCATAATCAGGTGGTCCTTGGTTCGAGCCCAAGTGGGACCACACAAAATATCCGTAATTCATTAATAATAAAATGATTACGGATTTTTGCTTTTATTATATCTACGATTGAAAGGTATTTTAGATTCTTCTTAAATAATAAATACAGTTGATGGTTGAAAATATTAACCCCAATTATTAAGAATACAAAGGTAGTTTCTAGTTCCTTTTTTCTCCGCTTAAAAAGTCCTCATCTGAGGGCTTTTTTCATGTATGAAAGTTAATTATTATTTATAAATTCTCTGTTTTTACTAGACATTAAGGTCAATTAATTAATTCATCTAATTTGAATAGTAATTCTTTATCATTAGTCTAATTTGATTTGAATAAAAACTCATAAAGATGTAATTCTGCAAATTTATCATCTCCAATCTCCTAATAAATGGCCTTTTGAAATAAAAGGGAATATCTGAAATTTAACTCCAATACGCTATTAATGAATAAATTGTGAGCGGGGTATCATTGTAAAAACTTGTAAAAATATTTAATAATCACGGAAATGGCTCTTAAACGCCATTATTTAGACTACCTTATAAAAAAAGAAAATTTTTAAATGATTGGAAAATTAAGTAAATCGCAGGAACTCCTGAATCGAAGAAAGGAATCTGTGGCCAATGGCGTTGGTATTTTTAATAACGCTACAGTTAAAGATGCTAAAGGAGCCATCATTATTGATGCTGATGGGCGAGAACTTATTGATTTTGCTGGAGGAATTGGAGTGGTAAATGCAGGGCACTGCCCTGAACCCGTAGTTGCCGCAATAAGAGAACAGGCAGGGAAATATCTTCATACAAGTTTTAATGTTGTTACCTATGAACCTTATATAGAACTTTGTGAGGAATTAGCTGAAATTTTGCCCCACGGAGAAAAAACCAAGGTTATGCTAGTAAGTACTGGTGCCGAAGCTGTAGAGAACGCCATAAAAATTGCCAGACAAGCAACGAAACGACCTGCTGTTATTTGTTATACAGGCGCCTATCACGGGCGTACCATGATGGCCATGACATTAACCAGCAAGATAAGCTACAAATACGATTGTGGCCCCTTTGCTCCAGAGGTTTATAGGCTCCCTTTTCCAAATGTTTACCGTTATAAAGGGTCTAGGGGTGAGGCTACCTTTGTTAAAGAAGAACTCAAACGACTGCACGAAAGTGCCCTTAATTTAGTCGATGTAAAAAATGTCGCCGCTATTATTTTAGAACCTATACAAGGAGAAGGCGGGTTTAATGCGATACCACAAAAATATTTGGAAGGACTAAGAGCCTTTTGTGACGAGCATGGTATTATGCTTATAATGGATGAAGTTCAAAGTGGTTTTTGTAGAACAGGACATTGGGCTAGTTGGCAACATTATGGTATACAGCCGGATATAAGTACCTATGCTAAATCTATGGGGTCGGGTCTTCCTATTGCCGCCGTGGTGGGGCGCGCCGAGGTAATGGACGCTGCCGCTTCAGGCTCAATTGGCGGTACCTATATTGGTAGTCCAGTTTGTTGTGCTGCCGCTTTGGCCACTATTAAATATATGAAAAAGATTAATCTTAATCAAAAAGCAAAAGTTTTAGGAACGGATATTAAGAGGCGTTTAAAAAACTTGAAGAAGGTCTGTCCTGAAATTGGTGATGTAAGAGGAATTGGTGCCATGATTGCAATCGAGTTTGTAAAAAATAATGACCCTAGCCAACCTGATGCCGATTTGTGTTCCAAGATTGTGGAGGGGTGTTCAGAGAACGGTTTGATCCTTCTAAGTGCAGGCACGCATAAAAATATTATTAGAATACTATCCCCTTTGGTAATCACCCAACAACATCTGGACAAAGGAATGACAATTTTAGAAAACGAGATTAAAAAAGCTACAAAAAAATAAATATGAGACCATTCGCAATTGCAGGAATACAAATGAAAGTATCAGCTGTCGCTTCCAACGTGGAAATGATGAAGTTGAAAATTGACATTACCATGAACCTTTACCCATGGATTCAAATGATTATGTTTAGTGAACTTTGTGCTTATGGGCCATTGACCCATACAGCCCAACCAATTCCTAATAATTTTGAAGCGGAGATGCAGGCTATGGCCAAAAAATATGGGATATGGCTGCTCCCTGGTTCTATATTTGAAGAAAGTGAGGGCAAAATTTATAATACAGCCACGGTTATCAATCCCAAAGGTAAAATAGTGACGCGTTACCGCAAAATGTTTCCATTTTATCCTTACGAAACAGGGGTAACACCCGGACAGGATTTTTGCGTATTTGATGTGCCTAAGGTGGCAAGGTTTGGAGTTTCTATTTGTTATGACATGTGGTTTCCTGAAACTATTCGTACTTTAACCACTATGGGAGCCGAAGTCATTATGCATCCAACAATGTCGGGTACCATTGATCGTGATATCGAACTGTCTATAGTTAGGGCAATGGCTTCAGTAAACCAATGCTATTTCTTTGATGTTAATGGTTTAGATACTGGTGGATGTGGTCGTTCTATTGTTTGTGGACCTGACGGACGTATTTTACATCAGTCAGAAGGCACTGAGGAAATCATACCACTTGAACTGAATATTGGAATGGCAAAAAGAAGTCGGGAATTGGGTATTCTTCGCTTAGGGCAACCTCTAAAAAGTTTTCGTGACCATATACATTCAGGCCAATTTGGAATTTACCAACCTAATATACCCACGCCTTATTTAGATTCTTTAGGCCCATTGGTAAAACCTACGCGACTTGATAAAATTGCAGAATTGAAGATAAAAGAAAATTTATTGGCGCAACAAGCCTCACCCATCCATTATAAAGGGGATGGTTTAATTTAAATCGAAATATTATGGGTGGAATTCCAATGAGTAAAAATAAAAAATCAAATACAATTAAGGATTATGTGAGTTGGTTTGAAATACCGGCAATCGATTTTCAGCAAGCGGTACATTTCTATAACCATATATTCGGGATTGAAATGGAACAGAACATAACAGATGTTAATGCCATGGCCTTTTTTCCAGTTAAATCAGGTATTGGTGGAGCTGTAATTGCCAGTCCTGGATCTATACCTTCAGATACTGGACCATTGATCTATTTAAATGGAGGTAAAGATCTCAATAATGTGTTAAACAAAGTAGAAGAGGTCGGCGGACGCATAGTGATGTCAAAAACACTCATTAGTGAAGATGCTGGCTATTTTGCCATTTTTATAGATTCACAAGGAAACAAACTGGCCTTGCATTCAAAAAATTAAAATGTGACTAAGAATAAAACAAAAAGTGCACCTTATTATAATATCGGACAGCTTCGGGTTGATTATTGGAATAAATTAAAAATTGAAACCTCCGAACTTTCCCGTTGCAATAAAGGGTCTGCAAATGAAACAACCCATAAACAGAAAGTCGAAGGGCTACTCAAAGATTTAAAAGGAGTGGAATGTTTTTTCGCCTCTCCAGGAAAAGAGCGCTTGCAAAAACTCGAAAATGCCTTTTTAAGTCATGAATATGCATCCTTATCCAATTTGGTAGCTGAAACAACAAAACAATTGGTAGGCGATAGTTATAGAAGTAATCTTGAGTTTATTACTCAAGAAGAAAATAGTATTGAATCGCCAAGTGAAGACCAATATGATGGAGCTAGAAAAAATCACTTTGAGGTCTTGTTTGTTGACGAGATATCAGAACAAGAAGAGACCAAGCTTAGTAATAGCTTGAGATTACTTCGATCTTCCAATGATAAATTTACTTATGGTGTTGTAGTGCAAACCTCCTTTCAAGATGCCATGATTGCATTGCTTTTTAATTATAATATTCAAGCTGTCGTTGTTCGTTATGCACCTCCATACTATTCAAAGGGTATTGCTCCAATTATCAAACCCTATATCCAACAAGTAACAAAATTGGATTTCTCCTATAAATCCGAAACAGACCTCGGACCTTTAATAGGCTCGTTAATAAAGCAATTCAGATCAGAATTAGATGTTTATTATGTGACAGATACTTCATTGGGTCATTTAAAGGATAGTACATTAAAAGGTTTTAGGCGCATATTCTATCAGACCGAGGACATACAAGAACTGCACCTTACTATTATGCATGGCATTATGGAAAGATACAATACCCCTTTCTTTTCTGCCTTGGTTGAATACAGCCAAAAACCTACTGGGGTATTTCACGCCATGCCTATTTCTCGTGGTAATTCTGTTTTCAAATCGAGATGGATTAACGATTTTGGTGATTTTTATGGTCGTAATATGTTTTTGGCAGAAACATCTGCCACAACAGGTGGTCTAGACTCTTTATTACAGCCTACAGGCTCTATTAAAAAAGCACAGGAGATGGCGCGTGATGCCTATGGTTCACAATACACCTATTTTGTTACCAACGGAACATCTACAGCTAATAAAATAGTCATGCAGGCCTTGGTAAAACCTCATGATGTCGTACTTATTGATAGAGATTGCCATAAGTCGCATCACTACGGACTGGTGCTAGCTGGTGCCTATCCCGTTTATTTGGATTCCTATCCTATTGAAGAATACTCCATGTACGGAGCGGTTCCTTTAGAACAAATTAAAACCAAATTACTGCAATTAAAAGAGGCAGGAAGACTGGACAAAGTAAAAATGTTACTCTTAACCAACTGTACTTTTGACGGGCTTGTGTATAATGTAGAGAGGGTGATGGAACAAGTTCTCGCCATTAAACCAGATATGGTTTTTTTATGGGATGAAGCTTGGTTTGCTTTTGCAGGATTTGCATATAATTATAAGCAGCGTACTGGTATGTATACGGCCAACAAGCTTTATGAAAAATATAATAGTCCTAATTATAGAAAGCAGTATAATGAGCATATAAAAGAATTACGTGCAGGAGACCAATCATTATTACCCGATCCCGATAAAGTTCGGATACGGGTATATGCTACTCAAAGTACACACAAGACTTTAAGTAGCTTCAGACAGGGTTCCATGATTCATATTTGGGATGAGGATTTCCGAAGAATAACGGAAAACACATTTCTTGAAAGCTATATGACCCATACCTCTACCTCGCCTAACTACCAGATGTTGGCCTCACTCGATGTTGGAAGACGCCAAGTGCAACTAGAAGGATTTGAATTGGTTGAAAAGAGTATTGAAATGGCTATGGTACTTCGTGCCAAGGTAAATGATAATCCTCAGTTGAGTAAATACTTTGATGTCTTGACTGTACACGATTTTATTCCAGATAAATTTCGTCAAACTGGCCTTAAGGAATACTATACCAAACTTGAAGGTTGGAATCGGATGGACGAGGCTTGGGAAAAAGATGATTTTGTTCTGGATCCAACCAAAATCACCTTATATATTGGTAAAACAGGCGTTGATGGCGATACTTTTAAGAATAAATATTTAATGGATAAATTCAATATCCAAATCAACAAGACGTCTCGCAATACTGTATTATTCATGACCAATATTGGGACCACGAGAGGTAGTATTACCTATCTTATCAATGCGCTTTTAAAAATTACAGATGAATTGGATGATGAGTTAAAAGCACTGAATGACAGGGAAAGGGAAATTCGGGATAAAAGAATACACTCCTTAACCAAAGAAGTACCGCCATTACCAGATTTCAGTTATTTCCATCACTCATTTCAAGCAGTTCCTGGAGTTCCTGGAGGTAATTTGCGAGAAGCTTATTTCTTGGCTTATGACGAGGACAATTATGAATATATACCCTTAAATGAATGCTTGCCTATTATGGATACAGGAAGAAAATTAGTTGCTTCTACATTTGTAATTCCTTATCCGCCAGGTTTTCCTGTATTAGTTCCTGGGCAGGTAGTTAGCGACGAAATCATCAATTTTTTGACTGTACTTGATGTAAGCGAAATACACGGTTATCGTTCCGATTTAGGTCTTAGGATATTTAAAGAAAAGGTACTCAACAGGCATAAGGTCACCACTTCTATCGGTGGCATGTCTATTGGGAAAAATAAAAAACAATAAATTTAATCATTGAAAAATATTTATATGACAATTAAAAAAACAATAAACATAAAACAAGATATCAAACCAGTTGCCAAAAAAGCAATACCTGTAAAAAAGGCATCAAAAAAAAGGAAGTACTTAATGGTATACCAGATATAAGAAGATATTTCTATAAAAATGAAACACCACTTTATTTTATAAGTGCTACTAATTTTAATATGCTTGGTGCCGATGAATGGATAAAAGGATTTAAATTTATCTGCCATATTGAGTGCTTTGACGGTCAACACCCTAATGTATTTTCACCTCATGAGGAAATACCTCATGACGAATTCACAAGTATTGAAGATATTAATAACTATCTTTTGCAACATCCAGAGGTTCAAGCATATTTGAACCATAGAAAAAAAGGGAAATCTGCGGGAAAGGCCATGTTTCTAATGTTTGATGAAACGACTGAGAAGCTGGCTAAAAAATTAGGACTTGAAATAATGTTCCCTACTGCAAAGATGCGAACCTTAATGGACAACAAGGTAAATACAAATAGAATTGCCGAAAAAGCAGGTGTGCCTTGCGTGCCTTATGTGCTATCACCTGTTGAAGATTATGCACACCTGAATAAAGTTTCCAAAATTCTTGGTACTGATTTAGTCATTCAAACTCCTTTTGGCGATTCAGGTCATACCACATTTTTTATTTCCAATGAGGAAGAATTCAAAAAATATGAAGAGGAGATAGTTAAAGAAAAAGAAGTTAAAATAATGAAACGTATCAATTGCAAAGGTTCAGCTATCGAAGCCTGCGTTACCAGACACGGAACCATTGTAGCTCCTTTAATGACGGAACTTGTTGGTTTTAAAGAGTTGACTCCTTACAAAGGGGGTTGGTGTGGAAACGAAATTTATCCCAATGCATTTAGTCCTGAAATTCGTGAAAAGGCAACAAAATACACCAATCTTTTCGGTAATCAATTAAGAAAAGAAGGTTACAAAGGCTATTTTGAGCTGGATTTTTTGATCGATCAGGATAATGGTGAAGTTTATCTAGGCGAATTAAACCCTAGGGTTACGGGAGCAAGCTCTATTACTAATCATGCCGTTTTTGCCTTGGCAGATGCGCCTCTTTTTGTATTCCATATTTTGGAATGGATGGATGTGGAGTATGACTTAAACATCAAAGAATTAAATGAGCGATGGGCAAGACAAGAAAATATAGATGGGTGGAGTCAATTGATTATCAAACACACCAAAGATACTATTGAGTATGTTTCTGAAGCCCCAAAATCTGGTATATATAAAATGTTTGATAATGGTCACATACAATTTGACAGAATGGATACCCACAGAAGAGCTGTAGAGACGGAAAACGAAGCGTTTTTCCTCCATATAGCTAAAGAAGGAGATTATTTATATGAAGGGGCCGATATGGGTATTTTAGTCTCAAGGGGCCGTATGATGACCAATGATTTCAAGCTAAACGCACGTGCAAAAAATTGGATAAATGCCATTAGCGGTAAATATGTCTCTCAGATTACTGAAGATAAACGTGAAGAAATTGTTCTTAGTGGAAGTCTAACAAAATAATATGGAATTTAAAAGTATTAACCCTTATAACGGAAAGCAAGTAGGATTATATAAAGCACTTACTCAAGAAGCATTGGTTGAAAAGCTTAATAGAAGCCAAATCGCTTTTGAATCTTGGCGAAATGTTCCTCTTGCGGAGCGTTGTAATCTCATTAAAAAGGCAGGACAAGTGTTGCGTGATAATGTTGAAGCGTATGCCCAAATGATTACGTTGGAGATGGGGAAACCAATTTCGGAGTCAAGGACAGAAGTGAACAAATGCGCTTGGGTTTGCGATTATTATGGCGAAAATGCTCCCGTGTTCCTTGAGGATCAATCTATAATCACAGAAGCAGAACAAAGTTTTGTGCGGCATGATCCTATTGGAGGGGTTTTAGCAATTATGCCTTGGAATTTTCCTTTTTGGCAAGTTTTTAGATATGCTGCTCCATCGCTGACAGCCGGTAATACTGGTTTGTTGAAACATGCCCCGAACGTTTTCGGCTGCGCCCAACAAATTGAGGATGTATTTACCAAAGCAGGGTATCCTTCCTATGTTTTTCAGAACCTGATTGTTCATCATGATCAAACTGAACTAATTATTTCCAATGATGCAGTAAAAGCAATAACGCTAACTGGGAGTGAAAGAGCTGGTTCTGCAGTAGCGGAAATAGCTGGACGACAAATAAAGAAAAGCGTGCTAGAGCTCGGCGGAAGCAATGCCTTTATCGTTTGGGAAGATGCAGATATAGATAAAAGCGTCCAAATAGCACTTACTGCCCGTATGCTCAATTGCGGCCAAAGTTGCATTGCAGCAAAGCGCTTTATTTTAATGGAAAGTATCTACAAAGAATTCGTTCAGAAATTCACTAAAGCTGTCAAGGACTTAAAACGAGGAGATCCATTGAACGAAAATACCACCATAGGTCCACTTGCTAGGCTTGATCTTGCCAATCAATTGAATAAACAAGTGAGAGAATCCGTTGTACAAGGTGCTCAACTTTTACTTGGTGGCAATCAAAACGGGTGTTATCACGAACCAACCATTTTGGGTGATGTGGTGCCTGGTATGGCTGCATTCGATCAAGAAACTTTTGGGCCATTAGCAGCTATGGTTAAAGCCAAAAGTATAGATCATGCATTTAAGCTCTCGGAAAATTCCAGCTATGGCCTTGGCGTAACGGTGTGTACAAAAAATACAGAGAAGGCATTAAAATATGCAAACAGAGTTAGCGATGGTGCGTATTTCATTAACGAATTGGTTAGATCGGATCCCAGATTACCTTTTGGTGGGACCAAAAACTCTGGATATGGACGTGAATTGGGAAAAGATGGGATGATGGAATTTATAAATCGAAAAGTAGTCTATGTTAAGTATTAAATAAAGCCATAGAATGTAGTTATAGTCCAAAATTATCCAAATACAAACAATATTGCAAACCTCTTAAACTTCTTATTATATTTGGTGTTAAAGGTGTTTCTCTAAGTTTTTTAATAAAAAGGTTAATGTGTAATTTTGGATAAAAGTGGTACAATTGGGACCACTTTTACAGATTGTAAAGCCTTTCATTTTTTTGAAAGGCTTTTTTTGTTTTTATAAAGACTTAACTTTTATTAGAATAAAAAAAGCTTTTATAAACTTCTCTACATTTTTATATTTAATATATTTGTCTAGTCAATAAAGAATGAGGGATTATTTTTTATATACACATACTTTTAAGGTATAAAACAGTTTTTAACTAATGTTAATTGAAACAGAAAAATGTGCTTTTCGTCTGATTTTTTTGTTGTTTCATAGATGTTTTTAGGTGGATTTAGCCGTGTTTATTTTTATTACTCGCTTTTTTTAATATTTTTGTCTTTATAATGACAATACAAAATAAAAGAATAATTGCCTCAATCTTATTTGTATTAATAAGTTTTGTATGTGCTTCTCAAATGCCTAGTGTTGAACCACCACCTCCTGGGACACCACCACCTGGTCTACCTATTGATGAGTATGTATTAATTGGTATAGCTTTCGCTTTATTTTATGGGGTTAGAAAATTATTACTTCAAAAAGCTAATAATAATTAAGATTCCTTATTTAGCTCTAAAAGTTTAGCCACATATTTTCCCAAAACATCAAACTCTAAATTAACAACAGTTCCTTTTATAAAGGTGTGAAAGTTAGTATACTCATAAGTATAGGGTATAATAGCCACATTAAAACTATCTTTTTTTGAGTTAACAACCGTTAAACTTGTTCCATTTATGGTTATGGAACCTTTTTCAATAGTTATATTATTTAAACTAGAATCGTAACTAAAAGTAAACACCCAACTGCCATTTGCTTCTTCAACGTTAGTACATATAGCTGTTTGATCTACATGACCTTGTACAATATGCCCGTCAAGCCTATCTCCAAGCATCATAGCACGCTCTAAGTTTACCTTGTCGTTAATCTCTATTGTCCCTAGATTCGTTTTGTCTAATGTTTCTTTAATAGCTGTAACGGTGTATAAATCCTCAACTATTTTTACAACAGTTAAACAAACACCATTATGTGCTACGCTTTGATCTACTTTTAACTCTTTTGTTATAGGGCTTTTAATGGTGATATGAAGATTGTCTAATTCTTTTTTTAAACCTGAAACGACACCAATATTTTCAATAATTCCAGTAAACATATTATTATCTGTTTATTTAGTTAAATTTGTATCATCAAAATTACGAACAAAACTTATCATTTTTAATGAATAAAGCAGAAAATATAATAGTAGGAATATCAATAGGTGACTTAAATGGTATTGGCGGAGAAATAGTTTTAAAAACATTTGAAGATGAAAGAATTCTAGATTTCTGTACACCAGTAATTTTTGCATCTATTAAATCTATGAGTTTTTTAAAAACACATTTTAAGTCAACAATTAATTTTCATAGCATAAATAGTATAAATCAAGTTGCTTCTGGAAAGGTGAATGTTTTTAACTGTTGGAAAGAACCTGTAAATATTGATTTTGGAAAAGAAGATACTAAGATTGGAGAGTTTGCTATAAAATCTTTAGCATCAGTAACAAAAGCTTTAAAAAATGGCGATGTAGATGTTTTAGTTACTGCGCCAATTAATAAGCATAATATTCAATCGGAAGAATTTAATTTTCCTGGACATACCGATTATTTGGCACAAGAATTAGAAGGGGAAAGTTTAATGTTTATGGTTACCGATACTTTAAGAGTAGGATTGTTAACAGACCATGTACCAGTAAAAGACATATCAAAGCATATCACATCAGAATTAATTGAAAAGAAAATAAATACGGTTTATAATTCACTTTTAAAAGATTTTAAAATAGGTAGACCAAAAATAGCCGTTTTAGGAATTAATCCACACACAGGAGATAGCGGTGTTATTGGAACAGAAGATGATGATGTATTAAGACCAACACTTAAAAAAATTAAAGATACAGGGAAATTGGTTTACGGTCCTTATGCCGCCGATAGCTTTTTTGGTTCTAATAATTACAAAAATTTTGACGCTATTATTGCATCATATCACGATCAAGGTTTAATTCCTTTTAAGACATTATCATTTGGTCAAGGTGTAAATTATACTGCAGGTCTAAATAAAGTAAGAACATCTCCAGATCATGGAACGGCTTATGAAATAGCTGGAAAAGGAGAAGCTGATGAGAATTCATTTAAAGAAGCACTTTATACAGCGATACAAATTTTTAAAAATAGATGTGATTATGAGGAGATTACTTCAAATCAGTTAAAAAAAGCACCTAGAATAGAGCGCAAACAAAGACCTAATTAACCTTCAAGATATTTAATGTGTAAAGAACATTTTACATTAAAAAAATAAAATTTTTCGAGGATTAAAGATATAAACAAAAAAATGTTTATAAGTACTGTCACGTAAATAAAAATTTATATATTTGCAGGCTCAAAATAGATGTGATAATGAAGCCATTAAAAGAGTTTACAATTCCATTTGTAGGGTTAAAGGTAGGAAAGCATCAATTTGAGTATGAAATTAGTGAAACGTTCTTTGAATATTTTGAGTATGAAGATTTTAACAATGTAGATGTTAAAGTAGATCTTGTTTTAGAAAAAAAGACAACTTTACTTGAATTACATTTTAAAATTTCTGGATTTGTTAATATTAATTGCGATCTAACTAACGAACCCTATAATCAAACCATTGAAAATGAATTTGATTTAGTCGTTAATTTTGGTGATGAATATAATGATGAAAATATTGATATTCTTATTATCCCTCATGGGACATATGAAATTAATATACAGCAATATATTTATGAATTAATAGTACTAGCTGTACCAATTAAGCGTGTTCACCCTGGAGTTGAAGATGGCACATTAAATTCAGAAATACTTGAAAAATTAGAACAATTAAGCCCTGGGCTTAAAGAAGAAAAACAAAAAGAAGAGGATATTGATCCTCGCTGGAATACATTAAAAAAACTATTAACGGATAAATAAATATAGAAAATGGCACATCCTAAAAGAAAAATCTCGAAAACAAGAAGAGATAAAAGAAGAACACATTATAAAGCAACTGCGCCACAGATTGCTACATGCCCTACAACAGGTGAGGCTCATTTATATCATAGAGCTCATTGGCATGAAGGAAAATTATATTATAGAGGTCAAGTATTAATTGATAACTCTGAAGAAGTAGAAAACGTAGCATAAATAATATGCACGCATATTATAAAACGCTCATTGTATGAGCGTTTTTTTTATGATATGACTTTTCTAAAGACAAAAACAGATAATTTGTGTGTTATTAAAGTAAAATTTAGTAGTTTTCACAAAATTTTGAACGTTTTTGTCCAATTTTAGTAATTTTTTGTTAGAATTAACTATAAAGTTATGAGTAAAATCTCAGCGGCGATTACAGCTGTAGGTGCATATGTGCCAGAATACGTATTAACCAACCAAATTCTTGAAACGATGGTTGATACAAATGATGAATGGATTACCTCTAGGACAGGAATTAAAGAACGTCGAATTCTTAAAGACGAAGGAAAAGGAACTTCTTTCCTTGCTATTAAAGCAGCACAAGACCTTATTAATAAAAAAGGAATTGACCCTAAAGATATAGAGATTGTTATTGTTGCTACAGCAACTCCAGATATGAAAGCAGCTTCAACTGCTGCTTATACTGCTTCAGAGATTGGTGCTACTAATGCATTTTCTTTTGATATGGATGCAGCATGTTCAAGCTTTTTGTTTGGGATGTCAGTAGCTGCTAGTTATATAGAATCTGGTCGTTATAAAAATGTCTTATTAATTGGTGCCGATAAAATGTCATCAATAATTAATTATAAAGATCGAGCTACTTGTATTATCTTTGGAGATGGAGCAGGTGCTGTTTTATTTGAAGGCAATGACGAAGGTTTAGGTTTACAAGACGAATACCTAAGAAGTGATGGAACTGGTAGAGAGTTTTTACAAGCTACTTACGGAGGGTCTTCACACAAGTTAACTGCAGAAATATTAGAAGAAGGCGGGCAATATGCTTTTCAAGAAGGTAGAACAGTATTTAAAAATGCGGTGTTTAATATGGCCGATGCTGCAGTTAAAATATTAGAACGTAATAATTTAACAAAAGATAGTGTAGATTGGCTTGCAGCACATCAAGCAAATAAGCGTATTATTGATGCTACTGCCCAACGCATAGAATTAGATGACGAAAAAGTAATGATGAATATAGAAAAGTACGGAAATACAACTTCTGCTACTTTACCATTACTGATTAACGATTACGAATCGCAACTTAAAAAAGGAGATAATATAATATTCGCAGCCTTTGGAGGCGGATTTAATTGGGGGTCTATTTATTTAAAATGGGCATATAATTCTAAAAACTAACCAAACCAAAGTAATTAATTAGCAAAATCATGGATATTAAAGAGATTCAAAACTTAATTAAATTTGTTGCCAAGTCTGGCGCAAGTGAAGTTAAATTAGAGATGGATGATATCAAAATCACCATAAAAACAGGATCAGAGTCAGATACAACTATTGTACACCAAGTTCCTGCTGCTCAAATGCCTCAACTAGCACACCAAGTTCCTGTGCAACCTGCTGCAACAGAACAAGCACCTTCAGCTAGTGAACCAGTAGCTGTTGCTAGTGAAGATTCAAAATATATTACTATAAAATCACCAATTATTGGTACTTTCTATAGAAAACCATCACCAGATAAACCTTTATTTGTTGAGGTAGGACAAACTATTGCCGAAGGCGATGTACTTTGTATTATAGAAGCTATGAAACTTTTCAATGAAATTGAATCAGAAGTTTCAGGGAAAATAGTTAAAATATTAGTTGACGATTCATCTCCTGTAGAATTCGATCAACCATTATTTTTAGTAGATCCATCATAACCTATTAAAAATTCCAATATACAAATCCCTAAATCCAATATTTGGAATTTGGCGATTGGAATTTGTAATTTTTAATTCAAGAAGTTATGTTTAAAAAAATATTAATAGCCAATAGAGGAGAAATAGCACTTCGTGTTATTAGAACCTGTAAAGAAATGGGCATTAAAACAGTTGCTGTATATTCTACGGCAGATGCAGAAAGTTTACATGTAAAGTTTGCTGATGAAGCTGTTTGTATAGGACCTGCTGCAAGTAGTGAGTCTTATTTAAAAATGTCTAATATTATTGCTGCTGCCGAAATTACTAATGCAGATGCCATTCATCCTGGATACGGATTTTTATCAGAAAATGCTAAATTTTCAAAAATTTGTGAAGAGCACGGAATTAAATTCATAGGTGCATCGCCAGAGATGATAGATAGAATGGGCGATAAAGCAAACGCCAAAGAAACCATGAAAGCTGCAGGTGTACCTTGTGTACCAGGTAGTGAAGGAGTTATAAAAGACTTTTCTGAATGTGAAAAATTAGCCAAGGAAACAGGATATCCTGTAATGCTTAAGGCTTCTGCTGGAGGTGGAGGAAAAGGTATGCGTGGTGTTTTTAAACCAGAAAATTTAAAAGAAGCTTGGGATTCTGCAAGACAAGAAAGTAAAGCTGCCTTTGGAAATGACGATATGTATATGGAAAAGCTTATTGAAGAGCCAAGACATATCGAAATTCAAATTGTTGGTGATTCTACTGGAAAAGCTTGTCATTTATCAGAAAGAGATTGTTCTATTCAACGTCGTCATCAAAAGTTAACAGAAGAAGTGCCTTCTCCTTTTATGACCGATGAACTTAGAGAAAAAATGGGAGAAGCTGCAGTAAAAGCTGCTGAATATATTAAATACGAAGGTGCAGGTACTATAGAATTTTTAGTAGATAAGCATCGTAATTTCTACTTTATGGAAATGAATACTCGTATTCAAGTAGAGCACCCAATTACAGAGCAAGTGATAGATTTCGATTTAATTCGTGAGCAAATTCTAGTCGCAGCAGGTGTGCCAATTTCTGGTAAAAATTATTTTCCAAAATTACACTCTATAGAATGTCGTATTAATGCCGAAGATCCTTTTAATGGGTTTAGACCTTCACCAGGACGTATTACTACATTACACGCACCAGGAGGTCATGGTGTACGTTTAGATACGCATGTTTATGCAGGTTATTCTATTCCGCCAAATTATGACTCTATGATTGCTAAGTTAATTACAACAGCGCAAACAAGAGAAGAGGCCATTAATAAAATGAAACGTGCTTTGGACGAGTTTGTAATAGAAGGCATAAAAACAACTATTCCGTTTCATAGACAACTTATGGATCATCCAGATTATTTAGCAGGTAATTATACTACTAAGTTTATGGAAGATTTTGTGATAGAAAAAGAAATCATTGAAGAATAAATAATCAAGACTCCGAAAGCAATTTCGGAGTTTTTTTTGGCGTTACCCAAGGGTCGGGCTATCCACTATATCTTTTGTTTTGTCATTCCTGAGAAGGCAGGAATCTATAAAAAGTCAAAAACTTGTTTTTTAAGTTCGTTTTATTCTAAAAGAAAACAAAAGGATGCCGTTTCTATCCCTAACGCAACCCAAAACTTCAATTTAAAATTCTAACTTAGCTTCATGAATTTGTCTTATTGGGAAATAAAATCATGGCTAACAAATATAGACTATACTATAGTTGGCAGTGGTATTGTAGGTCTTAATTGTGCTTTACAACTTAAAATACGTTTTCCAAAAGCTAAAATTTTAATATTAGAAAAAGGGATATTACCACAAGGAGCAAGTACAAAAAATGCAGGATTTGCATGTTTTGGAAGCCTAAGCGAAATACTAGATGACTTAAAATCACATTCTAAAGAAGAAGTAATTCAACTCCTAGAAAAACGCGTAAATGGCTTAAACTTATTAAGAGAGACTTTAGGAGACAAAATCATTAATTATGAAAATAATGGTGGTTATGAATTGTTTATTAATGGAGATAATACTCTTTTTGAAACCTGTTTGTCTCAATTAGAAAGCATAAATAAAATGCTAAAGCCTATTTTTAATATTGCTGTTTTTAGTTTAAAAGACAATAGTTTTCATTTTAAAAACATAAAAGCACAGTATATTTTTAATCCGTTTGAAGGTCAATTAGATACTGGAAAAATGATGGAAGCATTGCTCCAAAAAACACAAGCAAAAGGTGTTAAAATTTTAAATAATATTACAGTAGAAAGTTTTTCAGAAGTTACAGGTTCTGTAAAAATAAAAACCAATCTATTTGAGTTTTCAAGCTCAAAACTATTTATAGCAACTAACGGATTTGCGTCACAACTTTTAAAAGAAAACGTAAAACCAGCACGTGCTCAGGTTCTTATTACCAAGCCTATTAAAAATTTACATATAAAAGGCACATTTCACTTAGATAAAGGGTATTATTACTTTAGAAATATAGATGATAGAATTCTTTTAGGTGGTGGTAGAAATTTAGATTTTAAAGGCGAAGAAACAACCGAGTTAAATCAAACCGAATTAATTCAAAACAAGTTAGAAGCACTTTTAAAAAAAACGATTTTACCAGAAACTTCTTTTGAAATAGATTACAGGTGGAGTGGTATTATGGGAATTGGCTCGCGAGAGCTTTCAGGACAAAAAAAGGCCATTGTAAAGCAAGTGTCTAATTATGTATTTTGTGGTGTACGGCTTGGAGGTATGGGCGTAGCTATTGGGAGTTTAATAGGAAAAGAATTAGCAGAACTAATTCCTGCATAGGCAGGAATCTTTTAAATTTAAACATGAACGTAAAACAGGAGTTATATAACCAATGTATTCAATTTATAGAAAATCGTTTTCAAACTATTAAAAAAGCGATAAGCGAAATTCAAGAATCACTTACATCAGAAACGAAAAGTAGCGCAGGCGATAAACATGAAACTGGTCGAGCCATGTTACAATTAGAACGTGAAAAGGCAGGCAATCAACTTGCCGAAATTCAAAAAATAAAAGAAATACTTTCTAAAGTTGATGTTTCTAAAACTTCTAAAAGCATTGGTTTAGGAAGTGTTGTTTATACTTCAAAAGCTAATTATTTTATAGCCATAAGCGCAGGCGTATTAAAAGTTCAGGAAGATTCTTTTTATGCTATTTCGTCTAACACACCAATTGGGCAATTACTATTAGGTAAAACGATTGGAGATGTTGTAAAATTTAGAGACAAACAATTTAAAGTTGAATCTGTTTTATAGTTTATTTTTTTCAATAGAAAGACAAACTTCTAATCCATTTTTAAGATTTTCAGGATACTCAAAAAACACAATGTCATCGCCTATTTCAGCTTTAATTAAATAATAATTGCCTTTGTAATAAGATTGTTTAACGGTTGCTTTTAAGTTTGATTTATCTGTGATATTTACTTGATGTGCGTAAACAATATGGCCATTAATCTCATTAAACTCTTCAAAAAAGGAAGCAATTAATTTATCTTTTGGGTTGTTGTATAAGCTTTGAGGTGTGTTTTTTGCAATAATTTTAGCATCATGTAAAACAATCATCTGGTCTGAAAACGATAATACATCATCTTTGTCATGCGTAGCAACAATACAAGTAATGTTTTTTTCTTTTAAAAATTTAAATAAGCTTCTGCGTAAGGATTGTTTTTTAAAATTATCAATATGACTAAAAGGTTCATCGAGTAAAAGAACTTCTGGTTGTTTGGCAATGGCTCTGGCAATGGCAACACGTTGTTTTTGTCCGCCACTTAAATATTTAACTTTAGTATTTGCTACCTCATTAAGTTCAACAACTTCTAGAAGCTCGTTAATACGCGCTTGTTTTTCTTCAGGATAAAAGTTAGAAAGAAAGGCGCCAATATTTTCTGAAACGGATATGAACGGCATTAAATCGAACTCTTGTGCTACATATTTCATGTATTCAGGACCAACAATTAAATTGTGTTTAGGTCCTAAAATTTCATGTTCTTTCCAGAAAATGTCACCTTCGTTTAAATCGTAAGTACCATAAAGTAGTTTTAAAAGTGTACTTTTTCCTGAACCACTTTCTCCTATAATAGAAAAGTGCTCTCCTGCTTCAACAGAAAAATTAATGTTACTTAAAACAGATTGGTTTTTATAACTAAAGGATAGATTGTTTACTTGCAGCATAAGAATATTCTAAAAGCAAAAATAACATAAAAGAAATTATTATATGGATTCTTTATTTATTCGGCAATTCTTGAAATCCCATATTGTAAAGTGTAAATCCAAAAATATCGGCATATTGATCTATAATTTTACTAACAGGTGTTCCTGCACCATGACCAGCATCGGTTTCAATACGAATTAAAACTGGGTTTTTTCCGGTTTGTTTACTTTGTAATTCGGCAGCAAATTTAAAACTGTGAGCAGGCACAACCCGATCGTCATGATCACCTGTTGTAATTAAGGTAGCAGGGTATTCAATACCTTCTTTTATATTATGTAAAGGCGAATAGCCTTTAAGATATTTAAACATGTCTTTACTTTGCTCAGCAGTTCCATAATCATAAGCCCACCCTGCACCAGCGGTAAAAGTATGATAGCGTAGCATATCTAAAACGCCTACAGCAGGCAGTACTACTTTAGCTAATCCGGGGCGTTGTGTCATAACTGCACCAACTAATAGTCCTCCGTTAGAACCGCCTCTTAATGCTAAATATTTAGACGATGTATATTTTTTATCTATTAAGTATTCTGCTGCAGCGATAAAATCATCAAACACGTTTTGTTTTTTCATTTGTATACCTGCTTCATGCCATACTTTGCCATATTCGCCACCACCACGTAAGTTTGGAACAGCCAAAACACCGCCTTGTTCCATCCAAACGGTATTGGTGATACTAAAAGTTGGTGTTAGACTAATATTGAATCCGCCATATCCATAAAGTATTGTTGGGTTTTTTCCATCTAATACTATCCCTTTTTTATGGGTTAGTATCATCGGGATTTTTGTGCCATCTTTAGACTTGAAAAAAACTTGATGACTTTCATATTCATTATAACTAAAATCTATTTCAGGTTTCCAATGTAAAGTAGTTTTTCCTGTTTTAGGGTTTAAGGCGTAAATACTTGATGGTGTATTGTAATTGGTAAAGGCATAATATACAGTTTTTGCGTCTTTTTTACCCGAAAATCCAGTAGCAGTACCTAAGTTATGTAATTCAATATTGTTAATTAAAGTACCGTTATAATCATATTGCTTTATTTTGGAAATGGCATCAACCATGTAGTTTGTAAATAAAAATCCGCTGCCTTTTGTTGCTGCGTTTAAAACATGTTCTGCTTCAGGAATAAGGTCTTCCCAATTTTCAGGTGTTGGATGTGAGACATCAACTGTAACTATTTTATTATTAGGAGCATTAAGGTTTGTAACAAGATATAATTTATTGTCTTTATTGTCTATAATATAAGTGTCAGTATTTGTGTGATCTAATATGGTAATGAGCTTGCTATTAGGAACCGATAAGTCTTTAATATATAGTTTGTTGCCCGATGTAGAAGTTCGAGGTGTTAAAACTAAATATTTATTATCTTCAGTAACAGTTGCATAAATATAGCGGTGTTTTTCTTCTGGAATTCCACCAAAAATTAAAGTATCTTCTTTTTGAGGTGTTCCTAGTTTATGATAATATATTTTGTGCTGATCTGTTTTAGCAGATAACTCACTTCCCTTAGGTTTATCATAACTTGAATAATAAAAGCCTTCATTTTTATACCATGAAATAGCACTAAACTTTACATTGATTAAGGCATCTTCAACCTTCTCTTTTGTATTAGTATTTATAATGATAATTTTTCTCCAGTCACTACCACCTTCAGAAATGGAGTAAGCCAATACGCTTCCATCTTTTGAAAAACTTAAAACATCTAAAGAGATAGTGCCATCTTTTGAAAACGTATTGGGATCTAAAAAAATGCTTTCTTTACCATTCTTTTCTTTTCTATAAATAATATTTTGATTTTGTAAGCCATTATTTTTTGAAAAATAGGTATAATTACCCTCTATAAATGGCGCACCAATTCTTTCGTATTTCCATAAGCTAGATAAACGCTCTTTTAGTTTATTTCTGTAAGGAATAGTATCTAAATAGTTAAAAGTAGCTGTGTTTTGTGTTTTTACCCAAGCGATGGTTTCATCACTTCTGTCATCTTCTAACCATCTAAAAGGATCTTTTACTTTATGATTAAAGTAAGTGTCAATAATGTTTACAGTTTTGGTTTTGGGATAATTCAAAAGGAAAAATATTTTAGGCTATTAATAATATAAGGGCAAAATGTAAAAGATGTGTTTTTTCAAAAATAGACAAAAAAAGCTCCTGTAAAAAATACAGAAGCTTAAGCGTTTAATTTAGTTGATAAAGTATTAATGTTTTACACTAAATTATTTTCAATTAAATATTCGGCAATTTGAATGGTATTAGTAGCAGCACCTTTACGTAAGTTATCTGCAACAATCCACATGTTTAATGTATTAGGTTGTGTTTCATCTCTACGTAAACGCCCCACAAAAACCTCATCTTTATCATGTGCAAAAATTGGCATTGGATAGGTGTTTGTAGCGGTATTATCTTGTAAAATAACACCTGGAGTATCACTAATAATTTGTCTAACCTCAGCTAAATCAAAATCATTTTCAAATTGAACATTTACAGATTCTGAGTGTCCGCCAGCTGTAGGAATACGAACAGCAGTAGCAGTAACAGAAAATGTTTTGTCGTTAAATATTTTTTGTGGCTCTCTAGCCAATTTCATTTCTTCTTTAGTGTAACCGTTTTCTAAAAACACATCGCAATGTGGTAATGCATTTCTACCAATTGGATAAGGATATGCCATTTCACCTTCTATTCCTGCAATTTCGTTTTCCAACTGCTTAACCGCTTTAACACCTGTACCAGAAACCGATTGGTAAGTAGAAACAACAATACGTTTCATTTTGTATTTTTTATGAAGTTGCGATAAAGCCAAAACCATTTGTATAGTTGAACAGTTAGGATTTGCAATAATCTTATCCTCTTTAGTTAATTCATTCGCATTAATTTCTGGGACTACTAATTTTTTAGTAGGATCCATTCTCCATGCAGAAGAATTATCAACTACTGTAGTACCAACTTCAGCAAATTTAGGAGCCCACTCTAAAGAAGTATCTCCACCTGCAGAAAATATAGCAATTTGTGGTTTTGCAGCCACAGCATCAGCTAAACCAATTACGGTATATTCTTCATTTTTATATGTTAATTTTTTTCCAACAGATCGCTCTGAAGCGACTAACAATAATTCTGTAACAGGAAAGTTACGTTCTTCTAATACTTTTAGCATGACTTCGCCAACCATTCCTGTTGCTCCTACAACTGCTACTTTCATTTTTTATAATTTTAATATTTAATAAAATTGAGTAAGCAAAACTAACCATTAATTCTTTTTTAGGATGAAAAAAAAGCCTCTGTTTTTTCAAAACAAAGGCTTTTTAACAACAAATAACACAATGTTATTTATTTAACAAGTTGTTATTTTTTAAGTAAGTCTCTTATTTCTACAAGCAAGTCTTCTTGAGATGGTCCTGCAGGAGTAGCTGGTGCTGGTTCTTCTTTTTTCTTCATTTTATTAACACCTTTTACAATTATAAACATAACAAAAGCTACAATGATAAAATCGATAACATTAGTAAGGAAAGCTCCCCACATTACGGAAACTTCACCTTCTAATACGCCTTCTGCATTAGCGATGCCTTCTTTAATTACAAATTTTAAATCTTTGAAATCAGCATTAAATATTAACCCAATTAGCGGAGATACAATACCTCCTGTAAAGGAAGTTACTACTTCTTTAAAGGCAGCACCCATTACAAAACCCACTGCAATGTCTATAAGATTGCCTTTCATTGCAAATTCTTTGAACTCTTTAAGCATAATTTTAAATTTCTAGTTAGTGAGCTACTAAAATAGTGAAAAAGTTAAAGAATTAACATTTGTTAAAATACTTATTGTAAAAAAATACGTTTTACACGCTGAGAAATTGAGGTAATTAGCTCGTAAGAAATGGTGTTTGCTGTTTCTGCTAAAGTTTCTGCCGTTGAGTTTGCATCAAAAATAATGACTTCATCACCTTCTTCGCAATCAATGTTTGTAATATTAACCATTATCATGTCCATACAAACATTTCCTATTATAGGAGCTTGTTGTCCATTTATGGTAACAAATCCTTTTTCATTCCCATAAATTCTACCAATACCGTCGGCATGACCAATAGGAAGGGTTGCCGTTTTTTGAATTGAATCCCCTATATATGCTCTATTATAACCAACAGATTCTCCTTTTTCAATGGTATGAATTTGAGAAATAATGGTTTTTAAAGATGCTATGGGTTTTAGATTTTTATTTTCTTTTTCAGAATTTCCAAAACCATATAATCCAATACCACTTCTTACCATATTTAAATGTGCCTCTGGATAGTTTAAAATTCCAGATGTATTACAAATATGAAGCAGAGGTTTATAACCAATGGCTTTTGTAAGCTTTTCGGTAATAATTTTAAACGTTTTAATTTGATTTAAAGTGAATGCTTTTTCATTTAAATCTTCGCTGGCTGCCAAATGTGAAAATATAGATTCAACTTTTATAGTTTTGGTTTGGCTTAGTGTATTTTGTATAAAATCTATATCATTATGCCAAAATCCTAATCGGTTTAATCCCGTATTAAACTTGATATGAATAGGATATTCAACCTGTTTTTCATGAGAAGCAACACTAATAAATTCTTGTAAAATTTTAGCATTATATATACTAGGTTCCAAACAATACTCAATTAATGTTTTAAAATTTACAGCTAGTGGATGTAGTACTAAAATAGGTTTTGTTATACCGGCATTACGTAATGCTACACCTTCGTTTATATAAGCAACTGCAAAATAATCGACACCTAAATCTTGTAAATAGTTTGCTATTTCGTTAGCATCACTACCATAAGCAAAAGCTTTAACCACTGCTAAAAATTTAGTATCTTTTTGTAGTTTAGATTTGAGGTATTCAAAATTATGTTCCAGTGCTTTTAAGTCAATTTCAAGCACAGTTTCTTGTGCTTTACTCATTCTTGTCTTTATTTTTAGAATGTATTTCTTCAGCATCATTCACTTTCATATTACGCACTTTATCTCGCATAGTTGCTTTATAATAAGCAGCTCTACTTAAAGGTTCATATTCATCAACTTCTCCTAAAAGCACTAGGTTTTCACTTTTAGATTTTCGGTAACTGTATTGGGCTAAGTTTCCAGTACGAGTACAAACAGCATGTACTTTAGTAACATATTCTGCAGTAGCCATAAGGTTAGGCATTGGGCCAAACGGATTGCCTTTAAAATCCATGTCCAATCCAGCAACAATGACACGAATGCCTTTATTGGCTAAATCATTGCAAACACGAACAATCTCGTCGTCAAAAAATTGTGCTTCATCAATACCTACAACATCACAACCATCTGCTAAAATAGGAATATTGGCAGCTGCAGGAACTGGAGTCGATCTAATTTCGTTGGCATCATGAGAAACTACCATGTCTTCATTATAGCGTACATCAATAGTAGGCTTAAAAATTTCAACTTTTTGTCTTGCAAATTGGGCGCGTTTAAGCCTACGGATTAATTCTTCGGTTTTTCCAGAGAACATGGAGCCACAGATTACTTCAATCCATCCAAATTGTTCTTTATGATTTACGGTATTTTCAAGAAACATTTTGTAATTTTAGCACTAAAACAAAGCAATTATTCATTTGTATAAAGGTGGCGCAAATTTATTAAAAATCAAAAGTCTAATTTGCATAAATTTTAAATTTATAAATAATGAAATATCCATGACTAAAATTTTAGTCACACATAAGAATTACTATATGGATGTTACATGTGACAATTAATAAATAATAATTATAAACACATGAAAAAGAAGCTAGAGTCAGAATTAATTAGTATAGCCCACAGGATTCTTAAGTTAAAAGGAAAGGAAGATGTTATTAAAATGCATTCTGAGGTTGCTGAGCTTTTTGAAAAGTTATCGGTATTAAAGTTTGCTCACGAAAATTTTGAAGGAGATATACCAACCATTGGTAGCGATTCTTCTTTTTTTGGAATGTTAGACCAAGCTTTTAATAATAAAGTAAGTGATAATATTGAAGTTGATGATAAGGTTTATATTAATTTAGATGAATCTGAAAATGAACATATCACAGAACCGCTAATGAATACTATTAAAGATATGGTGGCACAAATGCCAGAGGATACAGAGGATATTGATACTGTTTTTGAAGAAGCCATACCAAAACCAGACATAAAAAAAACAGATTTAGAAGATATTACAGCAGGATTTAAAGATATGCCTATTTTTGAACCGGTTTCAAAATCTCTAAATGGTGTTTCAAATGAAAAGAAATCTTTAAATGATAAATTAAATAGAGGCGGATTACATATTGGGCTTAACGATAAAATTGCTTTTATTAAACATTTATTTGATGGTAAAAGTGAAGATTATGAACGTGTTTTATCGCAATTAAATACGTTTAATTCATTAAATGAAGCTACACATTTTATTCAAAATATTGTAAAGTTAGATTATAATAATTGGGATGGTAAAGAAGAATTTGAAGTCCGTTTTATGAGCATTATAGAAGCTAAGTTTGAATAATGAGTAAACTTTACATTGTACCCACACCTATAGGAAATTTAAAAGACATCACCTTTAGAGCTATTGAAGTTTTAAAGGATGTCGATTTAATTTTAGCCGAAGACACCCGAACCTCAGGTAAATTATTAAAACATTACGAGATTTCAACCCACATGCAATCGCATCATATGCATAACGAGCATAAAACAGTTGAAAATGTGTTGCAAAAAATAAAAGCAGGAACAACTGTTGCACTTATTAGTGATGCCGGTACACCAGCAATTTCAGATCCTGGTTTTTTATTAACAAGAGCTTGTATAGAACATAATATAGAAGTCGATTGCTTACCAGGAGCGACAGCCTTTGTACCAGCACTAGTAAATTCGGGCTTGCCAAACGATAAGTTCGTGTTCGAAGGTTTTCTACCTGTTAAAAAAGGCAGACAAACCCGATTATTATTACTAGCAGAAGAGACCAGAACTATTATTTTTTATGAGAGTCCGCATAAACTCATAAAAACACTTGGACATTTTTGCGAGTATTTTGGCGAAGACAGACAAGTGTCTGTGTCGAGAGAATTAACCAAATTATACGAAGAAACCATTAGAGGAACCGCCAAAGAAGTTTTTGAACATTATACAAACAAACCACCAAAAGGAGAAATTGTAATTATAGTTGGTGGAAAAAGTAAATAAAATGACAATAGAAACATTTATAAATAAGTTAAGAAGTACGCCGAAGGCAATTGCCTTTTCGGAAACAATGGAAGTTATAGAGGCAAACTATCTGTTTACACCAACGGCTTTTAAAAATGGAGGTTTACAAAATGATGCAGGGCAAAACTCTGGATCTTGTAAGTTGTTTGCTTTTGCAAAACTTCAAAATTTCACTAAAGAAGAAACTTTAGCGTGTTTTGGACAATACTATTTTGATGAAGTTTTACTAGACCCAAACGGTACCGGACATCAAAACATTAGAAACTTTATGAATACTGGATTTGATGGGTTAGTTTTTGAAAATGAATCTTTAATTCAGAAGTAATTTGGTACCTTCTATAAATTGTTGGTATTTTAATAATTCCTCAGGATTAGTTTTGGCATTAGTGCGTTTTATTTCGTCCCCTGCCTCGTTGCGTTCAATTATATAAAAATTATCGCCATCTTCTAACATTTGTAAATAAAGCTTTAAACTTCCGTCTTGATTATAAAATTTTGTAGCTTCAAAACTATCATATGTAGAAGATATATGTTCAGAGAAAACTTTACCTCCCTGCACATATTGAGTTATCTTTTTACCATCATCAATAAATATTTGAGATACAATATTGCCAATTAAATCATAAGAAACTGATTCTATTACTTTTTCGTCTTCTATTTTAGATTCAGATTTTAGTTGTCCATTTTCAAAATAGCTAAGACTTTTACCATATCGGATACCATTTTTGTATTTATTAATTGTTTTTAATTTTCCAGATAAAGAATAGATTTTTTCTTCCCCGTTTAGCGTTCCATTTTGATAATTTGATTTTGAAAAAATCTCTCCATTACTATGAAAAACAATATTTAAGCCATTTAAAAGGCCGTTTTTAACTTTGAATTCTTCCCACTTTTTAAATTTATCTCCTACAACGTAATATCCATTTAATGGTTTTCTAGATTTATTATCTCTATAAACACTTAATCCGTCATAGGAATCTATAAAATATGAGTTTTTTTCTATAAGTGTAAAGTTTAATAAGTCCTCTTCAGGGGTGTCTTTACAGCTAGAAAGTAGAATTAATATAATAGAGTAAATGGTTAGTAATAATGGTTTAAAAAGTTTCATATTTTTATTTTCAATCTTATTTTATCTAAAAGCAAAGCATTCTAAGTTTCATCGTCTAATAATTTAGATTCCTGCCTTTACAGGAATGAGATTCTATACATGTTTCCCTTTCTCCCAACTATGCATAACTAAAACTGAGTTATAGCAAACTCTTAATATTCATTAAAAAATTTAGCAAGGTTTTTAGTTTCTAAATCGTGGTCGGTAGATAAAGATGTTACTAAAGGCATATTTTATAATTTTAGTAGTATTTTTGAATTTACAAGTTAACAAAAAATAATTCATAAAAATGGCAGTTCATATTACTACAAAGTGGTTAGGAGACATGAAGTTTGAAAGCACAAATCCGTCAGGAAATAACTTAACTATTCAAGCTACCCCTGAAAACGGTGAACAAGCAGAAGGTTTAAGACCTAAGGCATTAATGCTTTCTGCTTTAGCAGGTTGTTCGGGCTTAGATGTGGCATCATTAATAAAAAAAATGAAGCTAAAGGTTGAAGATTTTAAAATTGATATTGATGCTAATTTAACCGAAGAGCATCCTAAACATTACGATAAAGTTACGATGAGTTTTCATTTTTACGGAAATGATTTAAATGAAAAAAAGCTTCAAAAAGCAGTTGATTTATCTGTTGAAAAATATTGTGGCGTTATGGAAATGTTTCGTCAATTTTCAGAGTTAACTGTAGAAACTCATTTTTATAAGTCATAGAAATGCGTTGGACGCTAAAACCAAAACCACAACCTGAAAAACTAAAGGCTTTAAAAGAAGCACTTCAAGTAGACGAAGCCACTGCAACTTTGTTGTTGCAACGAGGAATAGAAAACTATGAAGATGCTAAACGGTTTTTTAGACCTAGTTTTGAAGATTTACACGATCCGTTCTTAATGAAAGATATGGATAAGGCCGTTGCGCGTATTGAAAAAGCGATTGCTAATAAAGAAAACATTTTGGTTTATGGCGATTATGATGTTGATGGCACCACATCGGTAGCCTTAATGTCGTCTTATTTAAAAACAAAACACAATTTAGTTTATACTTACATTCCAAACAGGTATGATGAGGGTTATGGTATTTCTTATAAAGGAATCAACTTTGCACAAGAAAATAATTTTTCACTTATTATCGCTTTAGATTGCGGTATAAAGGCTATTGAAAAAGTAGCTCATGCTAAAACATTAGGAGTCGATTTTATTATATGTGATCACCATAGACCAGGAGCAGAAACTCCAGAAGCTGTTGCTGTTTTAGATCCTAAACAAGACGATTGTAATTATCCTTATAAAGAGTTATGTGGTTGCGGTGTTGGTTTTAAATTAATTCAAGCACTAGCATCAAAAGAAGGGAAAACGGCTGAAGATTTAAGTGAATATTTAGATTTAGTAGCTACGGCTATTGGCGCAGATATTGTTCCTATTGATGGTGAAAATAGAGTCTTGGCTTATTTTGGTTTAATGGTTATCAATTCAAACCCGAGACCAGGTATAAAAGCTATTTTAACTCAAGTTAAAAAAACAGAACTGACCATTACCGATGTTGTGTTTATTGTAGCGCCTCGTATTAATGCGGCTGGACGTATGAAGCATGGTAATTATGCAGTGACTTTATTAGTTGAAGAAGATGAAGATTTAGCGACAAAGTATGCCAGTGAAATTAATGAGTATAATCTTGACAGACGAGAAATTGATAAAGAAATTACACAAGATGCTCTTAAGCAAATTGAAGAGCAAAAAGAACAAAACCGACTTACAACTGTTGTTTTCCATGAAGATTGGCATAAAGGCGTTATTGGTATTGTGGCTTCTAGGTTAACCGAAACCTATTATAGGCCTACATTAGTTTTCACTAGAAGTGGTGATAAATTAGCTGCCTCAGCACGATCGGTGAAAGGGTTTGATGTTTATAATGCTTTGGAAGCATGTAGCGAACATATTGAGCAATTTGGAGGACATAAATATGCAGCAGGCTTAACTTTGAAAGAAGAAAACTATGAAGCTTTTAAACAAGCTTTTGAAAATGAGGTTTCTACAACCATTGATAGGGATTTACTAATACCAGAGATTAAAATAGACGCCCAAATAAATTTAGATGATATTACATCTAAGTTTTATAGAATTTTAAAACAATTTGCACCTTTTGGCCCTAGCAATATGACGCCTGTTTTTATGACTGAAAACTTAATTGATACAGGTTATGGAAAATGTGTTGGCGAAGATAAAACACATCTAAGATTAACTGTTACACAACCAGAAGTTTCTACCAGAATAGTCTGTATTGGTTTTAGTATGGGAGATAAGCTTGATATTATTTCTGAGAATAAACCCTTTAAAGCTATTTATTCTATTGATGAAAATGAATGGCAAGGTAATGTATCACTTCAATTAAAGTTAAGAGATATTAAGGAATAAATATGGCAAAAACAGATCCTTACGCAGCATTGCGCATTAAAGAATTCAATATATTTTTATTAGTACGTTTTGTATTGGTTTTTGGATGGTCTATGCAGTTTATTGTTATAGAATGGCAAGTATATAGCATCACTAAAGATCCTTTGTATCTTGGTATTATTGGTTTAATGGAAATTATTCCTGCCTTTACCATGGCATTATTTGCAGGACACATTGTAGATCAAAAAGAAAAGCGAAACCTTTTAGCAAAATGTATTGCAGCATTTTCATTAATTAGTTTAGGCTTATTTTTATTAACATGGGATGAGATAGTAGCAGATTGGAGTACAAAAACAATATTATATGCTATTTATGCTTTTGTGTTTTTTGGAGGATTTTTGCGTTCCTTTTTCGGACCCACTATTTTTTCGTTAGTGGCTTTAATTGTACCAAAAAAAATATACCCAAATGCAGCCACTTGGAGTACAAGTACTTGGAAAGCGGCAGCTGTTTTAGGGGCTCTTTTTGGAGGGTTTTTTATTCATTGGATTGGTGTTGACAAAACACTTTGTATCATATTTATATTCGTTTTAACCTCATTAATACTTGTTTTTCAAATTAAAAAGAAACCCATTTTAAACCCAAAAATAGGAGAACCTATTAAGGAAAGTTTAAAAGTTGGTGTGCGTTTTGTTTTTAATAATAAAGCCATTTTAGGTGCGTTAACATTAGATATGATAGCCGTTTTATTTGGTGGCGCTGTAGCTTTATTGTCTGTTTTTGCTCAGGATATTTTAGAGGTTGGTTCACAGGGGTTTGGTATTTTAAACGCTTCAGTATCGTTAGGAAGTATTTTTAGTATGTTTATGACGACCTACTTACCAATAAGTAAAAATGCGGGTAAAAAATTATTAGCTTCTATTTTCGGATTTGGATTGTGTATTATTGCTTTCGGACTTTCGGATGTGTTTTGGATAAGTGTCCTTGCTTTATTTTTAAGTGGTGCTACCGATGGCGTTTCTATGGTAATAAGACAAACCATTTTACAATTAAAAACGCCAGATAATATGCGAGGTAGAGTATCTGCAGTAAATTCTATGTTTGTAGGCTCTTCTAACGAACTTGGGGCTTTTGAAAGTGGCGTTGCTGCCAAAATAATGGGTCCTGTTGTTGCAGTAGTTTTTGGAGGTACCATGACTTTAATTACCGTACTTACAATAGGTATTAAAAATCCTGTGCTTAGAAATTTAGACTTAACTAAGGATATTGAGGCTCATGAGAATGAAGAAGCTTAATATGTAATCAACTCAAAATTTTCTCCATCAAAAACACCATAAGTGTAATACTGAATCCAGTCGCCAAGATTGATGTATTTTGATGTAGCATTTAAAGGGATTTCTAATGGCAGATGTCTGTGTCCAAACACAAAGAAATCACGGTGTTTATCCTTTAGTTTATGTTTGCTATATTGTACTAACCATTCGTTATCATCTCCAAGAAATTTAGCATCATCATCTCCAGAAATGAGTTTGTTTTTTACTGATAAGTATTGTGCTACACGCATACCAATATCTGGATGTGCCCATCTAAAAAGCCATTTAAAAAACGGATTTGTAAATACTTTTTTCATGCGTTTATAACCTTTATCGTGTGGTCCTAAACCATCACCATGACCAATAAAAAATGTTTTATTATTAAAGGTGAATTCTTTGGGTTTGTGGTAAACAGGAATGTTGAGTTCGTCTTCAAAATAGCCGTTCATCCATAAATCATGATTTCCAACAAAATAGTATATGGGAATTCCAGAATCTGATAGTTCAGCAAGTTTTCCTAAAGTTCTGGTAAAACCTTTAGGTACTACGGTTTTATACTCGAACCAAAAATCGAATAAATCGCCAAGAAGAAAAATGGCAGCAGCATCGTGTTTTATGTGGTCTAACCATGCTACGAATTTTTTTTCGCGAGGACGAGAAGCTTCTTGTGTAGGAGCTCCTAAATGGTTATCTGAAGCGAAATATATTTTTTTCCCTTTTGGAATTTGCATGTTGTAAATATACTAATTCCTGCGAAATTGCAGATTCACGAATACATTATTATATCACATGAATAAATGAGTAATGCAGGAATCTCATTATTGGTAAAACTGTTTGCTATTGCGTTAGGGATTGAGCAATTGTTGGAGCTCCTCGCAGAGAGCGACTTGTGAAAGCCCGACCTCCCGATAGCTATCGGGATGGTAACGCCCTAAACGTTATCGAAAGCGAACCATTCGGCAAAAGAGCTATCGGTTTCTTGTAGTTTTAAAGAGTGCAAACTAATATGTGATGGCAGACGTTTTTTTATTTTTTTAGAAAAATCTATAACCATCATTTCACTAGTAGGTTGGTAATCTACCAGTAACACATTGTGTCCACGGTCTTGAAGTTCTTTTGCGAGTTCTACATGCGGGGTGTTTTTGTTAAAAACGGTAGCATGGTCAAAAACATCTACAATTTCTTCTTTCACAATTTTTTTAAGATCACCAAAATCTATAACCATACCATATTTTACATGGTTTATGTCTTTAATAGGTTTGCCAAAAACAGTAACCGAAAGCTTGTAGCTATGGCCATGTACGTTTTTACATTTACCGTCATAGCCATAAAGTGCGTGACCAGTTTCGAAAGAGAATTGTTTAGTTATGCGAATACCACTCATTATAAAGTATAGTTTAAAAATGCAAAGATATTCATTTTGTAAAAGCAAACGGATTTTAGATTACATTTGCTCGCTTTTATCCAAAAAAGGATAGATGATTTTTATTTACGCTTATGAGTCATCTATTTGAATCCATCGATTTTGTTGAAAATCCGCTTTATGAACAAATAATTTCAGATCTAGCTAAACAGCAATTTAGTAGTGTTGAACACTTTTTTTCTTTAGATGAAGTCGCTTTATTTAGACAATCTCTTTTAGAAAAGTACGAGGAAGATGCTTTTAAAAAAGCGGCTATTGGGAGTAAGTTGAATAAAACTATTGAAAAATCGATTAGAGGCGATTTAATTTTATGGATAGATGAAACGAAAGCAAACCAGACAGAATCCTTGTTTTTTAGTAAGATTAACGATTTGGTTACCTACCTAAATAAAACATGTTTTCTGGGTATTTTAAACAAAGAATTTCATTATGCTTTATACCCTAAAGACACGTATTACAAAAAGCATATTGATACGTTTCAAAATGATGATAGGCGTAAATTATCGTTTGTATGTTATTTAAATGAAGACGGATGGTTACCCGAAAACGGAGGTGAACTAGTTTTGTATTTAAATAAAAACGGTGAGGAGACCGAAAAAGTTATTTATCCGTTTCCAGGAAGAATGGTAATTTTTGAAAGTCAGATTATTGAACACGAAGTAAAA
Organism: Flavobacteriaceae bacterium HL-DH10; assembly: GCA_031826515.1. Classification (NCBI taxonomy): domain Bacteria; kingdom Pseudomonadati; phylum Bacteroidota; class Flavobacteriia; order Flavobacteriales; family Flavobacteriaceae; genus Thalassobellus; species Thalassobellus suaedae. Next base: position 1,733,405 of record CP134536.1, read on the forward strand.
CCTGTAAAAACCAAAAGAATGAGTATTACAGGTTGGTTAAAAACCCGATAGTTATTTTCGTTTTTTTCTGTTTACTACATAAACAATTATTAAAACTAAGGCGAGTACTAGAAACAATCCGTTTCCGCTTAAAAATGATAAGAAATCCATATTATTCTTTATTAATTCTGTTTTTGTTATATCTATAAATCAAATAAGCTAATAATACAAGCAATACAAATGGCAACATAGAGCCAATAAAAACACCTATTTCATATTCTTTACTAGGAGCGTTTTGAATTTTTTCTTCAAAATTGATGTCTTGTAATAAAGTAATGAATAGTTGCATATCAATAGTTTATTTTTTTGTTACAAAGTTAGTTGTTTTGAGAAAGCTGCGTAAATGTTTTTCTGAATTTTACAATTAATGGAATGCCTCTAGCAATAATCCAGAATGTAAGTGCTATAAAAATACCGTGTAGTTTGTAACCCATACTATCTAGCCAAAAAAGAATGGGTATAAAAATGATAAATGTTGAAAATAGCAATACATTTCTTAAATGTTTCATTTTACCTAAACCTTTAAAAATACCATCAAAAATAAAGGCGATAGCGCATAGAGGTTGCATGATAAGTATAATCCAAAATGAGTCATAAAAAAGATTTAAAACTTCGGGGTCGTTAGAAAAGAGGTTTCCTAATGGGTAATAGAAAATAGCTCCAATTATAGCCATAGCACAGCCAATAAGGATGCCGTATATAATTAATTTATTGCTTAATTTAAGAAGGGAATCGTATGCTTTAGCACCTAATAATTTTCCAGATAAAATATTGCCGGCACTAGCATAGCCATCGATAAAAAAAGCGCCAAAAAACCATAAGTTTATAGATATGGTATAGGCCGCAATGTATGCTGCTCCATAGCCTGTAGCAAAACGCGTAGCAAAATAAAGCGTTGTATTTAGCGCTATGGTTCTAACAAACAAGTTAAGAATCATGATAATGAATTTGTTTATTTCTTTATTTAAAGGGAAGCTTAGTTTTAAAGGAATACTTGTTTTTTTAAGTAAATAGTATACCGATAATAATGCCATTAAAAATTGGGCTGCTAAACTAGCGTAAGCCGCTCCTTTTATATTCATGGCAGGTATATAATTTTGAATACCAAATACAAATATATAGTCTAAAATAATATTTGTAAAAGCGCCAATAATGGCTATAATCATAGGGTAATAGGTGTTTTGTAAGCCTCTAAATGTTCCGAAAACAGCTATTGTAAATAGGGTAAAAGGAAAACCAAAAACACGTATTTTGTAATAGTCTACACTATATTCTAAGATTAAGTTAGAAGCGTTATATAGTTTGAAAATGTTTGTAGCAAAGGGATAGGTTGATAGAATAATTAAAATGCTTAGCGATGTAATTATAAAGATGGCTTGAGCGGGTAAGTTTTTTATTTTGTCTAGTTTATTAGCGCCAACATATTGAGAAACTATAGATGAAATAGCACTTCGTGTTTGTCCTAATACCCAAATTAACATTGAAATGAATGCGCCTACAATACCTACAGCAGCTAATGATTCGGTGGCATTTACATTAATATTTCCAACAATAGCCGTATCGGTAATAGATAATATGGGTTCTGATATGCCTGCGATTAAAGCTGGAATAGCTAATTTATTTATATGTTTTAAACTAATGTTTGTATTCATAAAACAAGTTCGTAACAGTAAAAAGGATGTTTACTTTGATTAGGAAAATAAATGGGGGTTAGTTGTTTGTATCCACGACGTTCATAAAATTTTAAATTTCGTGTGTTTTGAGAAAATGTATCTAATCTTATAGAAGTAATATGGTTTTTTAAAGCATAATCTTCAGCATACTGCATGAGCTGTTGCGCATAACCTTGTCCTTGTTGTTTTGGATGAATAGCTAACCGATGGATGTAGATATTATTGTCATTTTGAGTTAACCAGAATACAGGTTTATAAACGTCATCCATAAAAGTTGAAATAGTAATACAGCCAATAACAGTGTTTTGTATTTCTAAAACATATAATTCATTCCGTTCAAGATCTTTAAAAAAGGCTTCTTTATTAGGGTAAAAAGCATTCCATTGATAAATATTTTTATCAATCAAATTATTCGCGCAAGCTTTTGTAATTCGTATTAGATTATCAATATCTATTGGAGTTGCTTTGCGAATCATTTAAAAGTTTTACTTTTACGTCAAATTTATTGTAAATTTAGCTATCAAACTTTATAGATATGAAGAATATTTTAGTTCCAGTAGGATCATCAAAAAATGCATTAAGCCATTTACAGTATGCTGTAGACTTTGCTGAAGCTTTTGGGGCGAAACTGTTTATTGTGCAAGTATATAACGTATATACAAAAGCAGGGACCATGATTAAGGTTGATAATATTATAGAACGTGAAAGTAAAGAGTTTTTAAATAATTTAGTTTCTAAAATTGATACAAAAAATGTTGATGTTACCGTTAGGGTTTTAAAAGGAAAATTAATTGATACTTTAGAGTTAGCCTGTAAAGCTGCCAATGTCGATTTAATTTTAGTTGAGCCTAGAACAAACTCTATTAAAGATGAGGTGTTTTTAGGAAAGACATCGGGTAAAATTATAAAACAAACTCAAATACCAGCGCTTATAGTACCTGAAGGGTATATATTTAAGCCTATAAAGAATATTTTATTAGCAATAAAATCGGCCATTATAAAAAAGGAAAATGCTTTAAATCAATTGATAGATATAAAAAACAATTTTGATGCTGTTGTTAATTTATTGTTGGTTAAAACAGTTTATTATAATGAAGGTGATTTTGATGTCGAAGATAATTTAACTAGTATTGTAGCTAGTATAACAGAAACAGAAAATGCGACAACATTTCAAGGGGCTTTAGAATATTTTCAAACGCATAACCCAGACTTGTTGTGTGTGGTAAGGCGTAAGCGAGGTTTCTTTACCAAAAAATGGGAAAAAAACACGATTCTTAAAAAGGACTTCCATAGTAAAAGACCAGTTTTAGTATTAAGTGGTTTAAAATAAAACATGGGGATGTAGCTCAGTTGGCTAGAGTGCTTGACTGGCAGTCAAGAAGTCGTGGGTTCGAATCCCATCTTCTCCACTATTAAAAATAAAGGCTTTAGAGGTTTTGCTTCTAAAGCCTTTTTTAATTTGCGCGTATAAATAAACTTAATGAAATTTATTTTATATAAAAAATATATATTACAATTTAGTAGTAAAATTATTGAACAACTGATATAGAATATAAACCATAGGCAGATGTTCTTGTACAAGTATTCCTGAGAATTATTTATTAAATGAGGATTAAACCACATCAAAATCAATCAAAACAAAAACATTAGAAGGTTTTTTAAGCATTTTTAATTTAAATTTATGATTTATTCAAATTTTTATAAAATATTTGTTTTGAAAACTTTTAGATTAATGATTTTTTAGGATTATATGGTATTTTATAATTTTAAAATATAAGCGAATTAATTTATACCTAATACTATTAAAAAACAACACCTTAATAAGCTCATAAATGATTATTAACAACCTTTTAATGCATCAAATTAGATTTCTTTTTTTTATAATTTTAACGTGTACACAAGTTTCTTTTTCACAACTAAGAACAGTAAAAGAATTAGATATCAATTGGAAATTTCAAAAGGGAGATTTTGAAAATGCTTTTCAAGTAGATTTTAATGATTCTAAATGGGAAAACATAAGTGTTCCGCATGATTGGGCTATTTACGGACCTTTTGATAAAGACATAGATAAGCAGGATGTTGCCATTGTGCAAAATGGTGAAAAAGTAGCTACTGAAAAAACAGGAAGAACAGGTGCTTTACCACATACCGGGTCTGCCTGGTATCGAAATAAATTTACCTTACCAAATTACGAAAATAGAAAAAAAGTGATTTTACTTTTTGAAGGCGCCATGAGTGAGCCCCAAATTTATTTAAATGGCAAAAAAGTAGGAGCATGGGCTTATGGTTACAGTTATTTTTATTTTGATGTTTCAGAATTTATTAAAGAAGGCGAAAATACGTTAGCTGTAAAACTAACAAATAAAGAATTTGCTTCACGTTGGTATCCTGGAGCAGGTTTATATCGAAAAGTAAGTGTTATTGTAAAAAACAAGGAAAGTATCAACCAATGGGGAACGTTTATTACAACGCCATTTATTAATAAAGATGAAGCCAAAGTTAATATAAAAACAAAAGCTTCAATTAAAAATGGGTCTTTGATTACTACTATTTTTGATGCTGATGGAAATCAAATAAGTACAGATAAAACATCAATAGAATTTGGTAATGAATTCGATCAAAATATCAAAGTTCAAAATCCTAGATTATGGAGTCCTGAAACGCCTTACTTGTATAAAGCGGTTTCACAGTTGTTTGTTGGTAATGATTTGAAAGATGAGGTGTCAACACGTTTTGGAATCCGAGATATTAAATATGAAGCCAATAAAGGATTTAGTTTAAACGGAGAAGTTACAAAGTTTAAAGGGGTTTGTTTACACCACGATTTAGGTCCCTTAGGAACCGCAATAAATAAAGCAGCATTACGTCGCCAATTAACTATTTTAAAAGATATGGGATGCAATGCGATTCGTAGTTCGCACAATATGCCATCATTCGAGCAATTAGAATTGTGCGACGAAATGGGATTTATGTTTTTAGCCGAAAGTTTTGATGAATGGGCGAAACCAAAAGTGAAGAATGGCTACCATCGCTTTTTTAATGATTATGCCGAAAAGGATATTGTAAACTTAGTGCAAGCCACAAGAAACCATCCGTCCATTGTGATGTGGAGTTCTGGAAATGAAGTGCCAGATCAAAGGGGTGAAGCAGGTGTGAAACGGGCAAAATGGCTTCAAGATATTTTTCATAGAGAAGACCCTACACGACCTGTTACCGTTGGAATGGATCAAGTAAAGGCAACAATGGAATCTGGTTTTGGTGCATTATTGGATGTTCCAGGATTAAATTATCGCGTTCATTTATATGAAGAGGCTTATAAAAAATTTCCACAAGGTTTTATTTTAGGATCAGAAACGGCATCAACTGTTAGTTCCAGAGGTGTTTATAAGTTTCCTGTTGTTCAGGAAAAAAATAAACAGTATGAGGATTTTCAAAGTTCCTCGTATGATTTAGAAGCCTGTAGTTGGTCTAATGTGCCAGATGAAGATTTTGTATTACAAGATGATAAACCTTGGGTTATAGGTGAGTTCGTATGGACTGGTTTTGACTATTTAGGAGAGCCTACACCCTATGATGAAAGTTGGCCATCACGCAGTTCATATTTTGGGATTTCAGATTTAGCAGGACTTCCTAAAGATCGTTTTTATTTGTATAGAAGCAGATGGAATAAAACAGATGAAACACTTCATATTTTACCACATTGGAATTGGGAAGGTCGAGAAGGAGAAATAACCCCTGTTTTTGTTTATACCAATTATGATAGTGCAGAGCTTTTTGTAAATGGAAAAAGTATGGGAATTCAGAAAAAGAACGCTTCTACACCACAAAACAGATATCGTTTAATGTGGATGGATGTTAAATATGAGCCTGGAAACCTGAAAGTCGTAGCTTTTAATGCAGAAGGAATACCTGTTGCAGAAAAGGAACTTAAAACAGCAGGTAAACCCTATAAAATAATATTGGATCCAGATAGAAAAACATTACATGCCGATGGAAAGGACTTGTCTTATGTAACGGTATCGGTGGTTGATAAAAATGGTATTCCATGTCCAAAAGCAACAAATCAATTAAAATTCAAAGTAACAGGACATGGAAAATATAGGGCAGCTTGTAATGGAGATGCCACGTCTTTAGAAATGTTCCATTTGCCAACCATGAAACTTTTTAGTGGAAAATTAGTCGTCTTGGTTCAGTCAACTAATGAATCTGGAACTATTGAATTATTTGTTACAGGTCATGGATTAAAAAGCGGAAACTTGAAGTTGAATTCAACAGATTAGTTTCTCATCTCACAAAAAATAAATAAATCCAAAAGGTATTCTAACAAGCAACATCATAATATATAAACTTCTCTACATTCTAAAAAGCTTCAAAAGTTTATATTTTTGAGGCTTTTTTATTTTATAGCTAACAAATTTTAACTTATAATAATTTATTGAGTTCGATTAATATATTTTTGCATATGTTATTTATTTTTAAGTAATTTATAAATGTTTATCTGACACTTATAAAGTATGTCAAATATAATTAAGATTTATATAGTGAAACCAATTTTAAATTAAGTTTAAAATTGTCTGTAATGATATTATTGAACCTTTAAAAAGTATAAATAATTTCTAATTTCACCTTGTTCTGAGTCTGTTTACAGATAAGGATTATTTAGAAAGATGTTATGGTTTAAAAGAAGAACAATCAACCCATAGTAAAAACAATGGAATAGAGGTGCCTAAGATAATAGCTTTGGCACACAAAAATTTTTAAGTACCAGTGAGTTATTAGGGACTGAATTATTTCTTGTTTTCGGTTTTTCTTTTAAGAAAGAAAAAGATAATGAGCATTTAAAATAAATTTAATAAGCAACTAAATAAATAAAGTATATTATGAATAGATTAAAAAAAAGTATCTATGCTTTTTCATTAATGGGAATAGCACTTTTAAGTGTGCAATGCAAAAGTGATAAGAAAAAAAATACAGAAGAAACACCTCAAAATAAAACAGAAAATATGGTAACAATTTCAAAGGAGGCTTATGGTGTAACATCAGATAGCATTGCCGTGGATAAGTATATAATGAAAAATGAAAAAGGCATGGAAATAAGTGTCATTACTTATGGAGGGATTATTACATCTTGGACTGCTCCAGATAGGAATAATGATTATAAAGACATTGTTTTAGGGTATAATACTTTAGAAGATTATGAAAAAGAAACACCATTTTTTGGAGCCTTAATTGGAAGATATGGTAATAGAATTGCGAAAGGAAAGTTTTCATTAGATGATACGGAATATACATTAGCAACTAACGACGGCGCAAACCATTTGCATGGTGGTGATAAGGGATTTGATAAAGTTGTTTGGAATGCTGCTGAAGTTAAAACAGATAGTACAGCATCATTAGTTCTTACCTATTTAAGCAAAGACATGGAAGAAGGCTATCCTGGTAATTTGGAAACTAAAGTAACTTATACACTTACAAATGATAATGAATTGCAAATAGTTTATGAAGCAACTACCGACAAGAAAACCATTGTAAATTTAACGCAGCATTCTTATTTTAATTTAACAGGTGATTTTTCTAAAACCATTTTAGATCATGAAATTACTATAAATGCAGATAAATTAGTACCTGTTGATGCTACATTGATTCCAACAGGAGAACTTACAGATGTTGCAAATACGCCTTTTGATTTTAGAGAAGCAAAAGCTATTGAAAAAGACATTAACACTAAAGATGAACAACTAGAAAGAGGTTTAGGTTACGATCATTGTTGGGTGTTAAACAATCAAAATGAAGGTGTAAGATTGGTAGCATCTGCTTATGAAAAGGAAAGTGGAAGACAACTAGATGTTTTTTCTGACGAACCAGGTATTCAACTATATACTGGTAATTTTTTAGATGGTACACTACCTAGTAAACAAGGCGGAACGTATGCGCATAGAACAGGATTTTGTTTAGAAACACAACATTATCCAGATTCTCCAAATCAAGAAAATTTCCCAACAACGGTTTTAAATCCTGGAGAGAAATATATTTCTAAAACATCATTTAAATTTTCTGCGAGATAAATTAAAGTTTTTAGATAGTTTATATAAAAATCCCCGTAATGATAACATTATGGGGATTTTTTGTTTCTACTTAAAAAGAGAAAAATTAAAACCGTTTTCCTCTAGTTTTTTATATTTTTTATAATCAAATTTATATAAAAAAGCGCCTTTTTTTGACCCAGACATGTCCTTTTTGTTTAAAGGAATAAGTAGTTTTAGTGAGAGTAATTTTTTTCTAAAATTTCTAGAGTCTAATTTCTTTTGATGAATTACTTCATAAAGATTTTGTAATTGTGGTATGGTAAAGTTCTTTGGAAGTAATTCAATACCAATAGGGTAAAATTTAGATTTTCTACGTAATCGGTTTAAAGCATCTTCTACCATTTTATTGTGGTCTAAAACTAGCTTAGGAAGTTTATCTACTTCATACCACAGGGCGCCATGTTTTTTAACTAGTTCTTTATCATACTCATCAATTCTAATTAAGGCATATTGCCCTATAGATATACAACGCGCTCCAGAATCTCTATCCACCTCAGTATAGGTTTTAAGTTCTTCCATAAAAATATTATCTAGTCCCGTAATTTCTTTTAAAACTCTGTGAGCTGCCTGTGGTGCTGTTTCATTAGGTTTAACAAAACTACCAATAAGTGATAATTCACCTTTTAATGGGTTTACAAGTCTTTCAAAAACCAGAAGCTTTAATATGCCTTCATCAAAGCCAAAAATAATACAGTCTGTAGCAATAAATATTTTTTCTGCATTTTCATACCAATTGATTTTAGTTATCTGTTTTGTTATCATTATTAATTACTTTAAAAAGTCTATAGCTAGTGTCACAACTTGGTTTAGGTGTTCTGGCAGTGAATCTTTGTTCCAAGGATGTTTTGCTCCAAAAACATGATTAGCACCATTTATAAGCTTTAATTGACTGTTAGAATTCCATTTATGCAGGTTTTTTGCTTCTTCAATTAATACGCTAGTATCATGGTTTCCATGAATTATTAAATATGGAATGGTTAAATGAGTTACCGCTCGTTTAATAGACAGGCGTTCTTCATTTTTTATAAAATCTTCATAAAACTGATAATAGTGAGGCATTTGTTGTTTTGTTCGTCCGTTTAAAACGTATTTAACGCCGTCTTTCTTCCATTGTTCTAAATCACCTGTTGTTGATATTCTTTTTCCAAAACTACTAACACCTGCTAAACTAATAATTTTTTTAATTCGAGGGTTTTCTTCTGCTTTTATAGAAACAATACCACCTGCTCTACTGTGGCCTATTAAGTTAATATTTGTGAAATTTGAAATATTCTTTAAAGTATCATTTTTAGAAACCCAATTAATAACAGATTCTAAATCGTCTAATTCCTTAGTGTAATTATTATTACCAAAGGCTTCAAGATCTGGAAAATCTATGGGTTGCTCCATGGTGCCTCCATTATGAGAAAAGTTGAATTTTATAAAACAGAAACCGGCTTTAGCAAAAGCATTTGCCATTAAATTCCAAGCACCCCAGTCTTTAAAGCCTTTATAGCCGTGACAGAATATAATAATTGGTAAATTGATTTTGTTTTGAAGATAAGTAGCATCTATCAAAATGGGTTTTTGATGTTTGCCTTCAATAATAAAATCTTGTTTTAAAATCATTTTATCTCTTTTTCGGTAAAAGGAATATTAATATTACAAATCTCTAAAATAAGTTGTTTTAGTTCACTACTAAAATTTTCGAGAGTTTCTTTAGTTATTAATATATCTTTTTTTGCATAATTACCTGCTTTATCTTTTTTCGCAAACTTTAAAAAGCCAGCACTCAAATTTTTAAAAGAAATAATGCCTGCTTCAATAGGGAGTTTTACGTCTTTAGAAAGTTGCATCATATAAGCATAAGTAAGTATTTGAAAACTTTTGCTGTATTTAGTATAATCTGTTGTTATATCTTCCCAATTTACAACTTCCACTTTATTTAATTCAACACGCCCTGTTTTATAATCTATAATTCGCGTTATGCCATTGTATTCATCTACTCTATCAACTTTTCCTGTAAGCGTTACAGGAAAATCTAATTCAGGAATATCAACTTGTACATTGTTTTCCAGTTCAATAGCTAGTATTTTTATTTGGTTACCAGCTTTTAGTTCTTTAATTTCTAGATCTAAAAAATTAGAAACATAGCGTTTAGCAATCTCATAAATAATTAGATTTTTTCCTTTGGTTATATCACCTTCTTTATAAACATCAGTAAAATGATGTGTTACTATTTTATCAATATCTTTTTTAAGTTTTTTGATTCCCTCTACCGATAAAAATGTACCAATTAGGGGCTTATAAAAATCCTCTAGGGTATTATGAACAACGGTTCCTAAGGTATTGGCAGCAACCGTTTCTTCAACATCATTATGCTCTTTAATTTTTAAAATTTTCTGATAATAAAAATCAATAGGATTTCGAATGTAATTTGTAAGTGATGAAGGTGAAAATCCTTTTTTTGCAAGTTCTTTAAGTTTTAATTGTAAATCGGGTGTTTTTTCAATAACGTTTAATGTAGGCGTAATTACGGGGATTTGTGGTGATATTATTTGATGATTGATAGGATGTATGCCTTCTAATTCTAATTGCGTTATAAATCTGCTTTTTTCTCCTCCAGTTAAAATATCGGCTTCGGTATTATATAAAATATAAATATTTTTTGCGCGTTGTAAAAGGCGATAAAAATGATATGTATAAACGGCATCTTTTTCTTTATAAGTAGGCAAGTTATTTTCTATTTTAACATCAAAAGGAATGAACGAGTTATTACTTTTTCCTGAAGGAAGTACACCTTCGTTAACAGATGATATAATAACGGTCTCAAAATCTAGAACGCGAGATTCTAACATACCCATAATTTGTAAACCTTGTAATGGTTCGCCTTGAAAATCTAAGCTTTCAGAGCTTAATAACTCTTTGTAAATACTATATAAGGTTGATACATCTTTAATATGATTGTATTCGGTATTTAATTTGATAAGCTCATTAAATAATGCATAAAAACGAAATAAATATTCTAGTGATAGTAAGTTAGAATCTTTGTCGTTATCTAAATAGTTTTTTATACTTAGTATTAATTGTGAGCAGTTATTTAGAGCTAAATCAATAGATGTATTCCAATTAGAAAATAACAAATCGATAATGTCATTTGATTTGTTAGCTATTTGTTTTAAACGTGCTGTTGTTAAATAAACAATGTTGTTTGCATCTATTGTTTCAATTATTTGCGATGCATAATCTACATGATCAATAAAAAATAAAGGTCTTATAAATTGATGTGATAGAATATTAATAACATCTTTATAATAAAAAGATACTGAAGTATTTTTATGAATGTAAAATAATGCTTCAAAAAGCGATGATAGTGGAATGCTTTTTAACGGAAAACCCATAGTTATATTTAGGGCTTCTATATTTTTAGGGATAGAATTTAATACAGGAATTAATAAGTTTTCATCACCTAAAACTACTGCGGTATTTTGTAATGACTTATTTTGTTTTTCTATCGATTTTAATAATGATCCAATATATTTAGCTTGTCCTATATTTTTTGGAATCCCAAAGACTGATATATTTTTTTCTTTGGAATAATTTGTCGTTATCCAATTAAAAGTATTGTTTTTAAAGTGTTTCCAATTTGTTTTATGCTGTCTTGTAAATAAAGCAGCATCATGCTTAGGGTTGTTTATAAAAACAGCATCTATATCCCAATATGTTTGTGCTAATTTATTTTCAAGGAGCTGTTGTATAATGGTTTCTTCAGCAGTATTTAGAGCATTAAAGCCTAAAAAAACATGTTGTTTTTTAGGGTTATCGTCAATATATGTTTTTAAATTTTGGACTGCTTGTCTATAAATTAGACCTTGATAGCCTATATTTTTATTTAAAAGAGCCTTGGTAAAGTGATTATAGTAGTCGTAAAGTTTGTTCCAGAAGGAGAGGTAATTTTTTACAAATTCTGTTTTTTCTTTTTCTAACGACCAATGTTTTAAATCTTGGATAGCACTTAAATAGTTGAATATTTTATCTTGTGGTATTAAGTACCTGTCTATTTCATTAAAATCTTGAAGCAGTATTTGTGCCCATTTTGAAAAAGACTCAAAAGAGTCGAGGTTTTCTTTTTTTGTTAATTCGGTATAGCTATTATAAAACTCAAAAAGAAGTTCGGTATTTGAAACTGTTTTTAGTTGTGATAGTGCTTCTACAAACTCTTCTATGCTTATAATTTCGGGAGCAAAAATAGTTTGATTAGTAACTTTTTTAAGTTGATGTTTTAAAAATAGTCCTGCCCTTTTACTCGGTAAAACAAAAGTTAATTGAGAGAGATTTACATGTTTGTTTTGTAAATCTTTTAAAACATCAAATATGAAAGTTGTCATTCTATAAAAATAAAAAACGCTTCGGATATCCGAAGCGTTTTTTTGTAAAACTTATTTTATTAAAACTATTTACTAGTTTTTATTTTGCTAAGTTAATTTCAACACGTCTGTTGTTAGCTCTACCTTTACGAGTATTGTTAGAATCGATTGGTTTAGCTTCTCCATATCCTAGTGCAGAAAGTCTGAAAGCATCAATACCATTTTCAATTAAGTATTCTTTAACAGAATTTGCTCTAGAGTCAGATAATCTTTGGTTTAGTTTCTCGCTACCAACACTATCAGTATGTCCTTCAACAGTAAATTTAGCTGTTGGGTATTCTTTAAGTATTGAGATAATATCAGCTAATACAGCCTCAGATTGAGATTTGATAGTAGATTTTCCAGTATCAAATAAGATCGTTTTAGCATATTCATTAAGCGTTTTTTGAACTTCTTCACTAACTTCTGGACAACCACTGTTAGCTACAGTACCTTTAACATCTGGACATTTATCATCTTTATCTAAAACACCGTCACCATCAGTATCTGGCCAAGGGCATCCATTGTTTGCAGCAGGACCAGCAGTGTTAACACATTTGTCATCAGCATCAGTTACACCATCACCATCAGCATCAGGACAACCAGCTAAAGCTTTTAATCCAGCAACTGAAGGACAGTTATCATCTTTATCGGCAACACCGTCACCATCAGCATCAGGACATCCGTTAAGCTCAGCTAAACCAGCTTCGTTAGGACAAGAGTCTTTGCTATCTTCAATACCATCACCGTCAGTATCAGGACAACCATTGAAAGCTTCTAAACCAGCAACATCTGGACAAGCATCATCTTTGTCATATATACCATCACCATCAGTATCTGTTCCACCAAATTTGATAGAAATACCAGCTGTATGTTGGAAGTGAGTTGTTAAGTAATCTTCAAATGCATGTTTGTACGAAGTTTGTATTGTTAAACCAACATTGTCGCTAAACCATACATTTAAACCAATAGTACCGTTTAAAGTACCAGCACCAATTTCGTCAATCCAAGTGTAACCACCACCAACACCTACGTAAGGGTCAAGAGTTGTATTTTGTAAGAAATTGTATTTAATAGTACCATCTACTCCATAGTAAGATAAATCATCTACTTCGTTAGTGGTATCTGGGTTTGTGCTAATATCACCCCATTTATCTATTTTATTTAAAGAACCCGCAACTCCAAAAGAGAAACCATCACCAACGTATTTAGATACAGAGATAGTTGATAAAGAAGGTAAGATGTTCCAGTGGTCAGTCACGTTAGCGAATTCATCAAAAATAGTTTCACTAAAAAGTCCGCCATCTCCATTAGGATAAGCGTCTACAGCGTTAACCCCAATGTTAATTTGCCATGGGTTGTTTTGGTCTTGCGCATTAGAGTTGCTATAACCAAGTACAAGCAACATTGCGAACAATAATCTGCTAAGATTTTTCATATTCAAAAGTTTAATTTTTAAGTGTTAATCGTGAACAAAAGTAAGTTGTTAAATTTTATTAACAAAGATAAATATATGAAAAAAAAGAAGAAAACTACTATTCATCAATAGTTCAGAATGATTTTAGATAATTTTTATTCTTTTTAAACTTTAATAAACCCTTTAAAATTCGCTGCTAGATGGACTTTTTAATCAAGAACAATTTTCCGTAAATGTATTCTTTCTTTTCTTTTTAAAATTTTCAAAAAAAAAGCTGATAGTGCTTTTTTTTTCGTTTAAAAACAGCTTTTCAATATTTTATTGTAATTGTCAACCATAGCCTACATAGTACGTATAAAGTAAAATCAACCTCAATATTAGTGGAAGTTTTGTGTTTCATTATATTTCTTTTGCTGTAATAACACGATCTGTATATACTAGTATTTTCTTTTTTACGGTGATTTGCATGTCTTCTAAAACATCTTTATATAATTGCAATTGCTGCTTGTGTTTCTTGTCTTCACTGCCTGTTTTATAATCAATAATAACAGCTTCGTTTTTAGTGTTTATTACCACTCTATCAGGTCTTAATATCATACCTTCTTTGGTAATAATATCTCGTTCGTTATATATAGTATAATTTGAAGTGTAATAATTTTTTAGTAGCGGATGGTTTACAATCTGTATTACAGTATTTTTTAAAGTAGCAGCTTGTTCAGTATTTATTATAGATGCATTAATACTATCTGCTATAACAGAATCAATATTATCTTTTGTATTTATTTGAGCCATGATGTTATGAATAAGGTTTCCTTTTTCTATAGCTTCTTCTTGTTTAGTATCCCAAAGGAATCCAGATTTAGTAACGACTTTAATGTTATGTTCTTCTTTAGACGTTGATATAAATTCTTGCTGAATAGACGTTTCTTTTGATGTTATTGTATTTTGAAAAATCCTTTTAGGGTTTCCAAAAGAGTATATTAATTGCGAATCATTCCAAACATTAATATGCTGTAAATAATTTATAAATAATCCTGAATATTTTTTTGCTTTAGCATCGTTTTTCAATGCATCGTCATTTTTGCTAATAATATATAATTGTTCGGCTGCACGGGTTAGGCTTACATATAATAAATTAATATTATCTAATTCTTGTTCCGATTTGTGGTTGATATATATGTTTAGACCAGCATCACCATAATGTTCAAAATCTTTATTATAGTTTAATAAAGTATGCTGAAAACCATTAAATTTTTCTTTATCTAGTGGAAACCATTCTTTGGGTTCTAACTCTCTATAAATATCTAAATCGGCAAAAGGAAAAATAACGACAGGGAATTCTAGACCTTTAGACTTGTGAATAGTCATAATTTGAACCGCATTTTGTCCTTTAGGAGAAATAATACTTAAGCTTTCTTTTTTCTTTTCAAAGTAGGCTAAAAATCCAGAAATATCGGACCCTTTTTTTTGTGAAAAATCTAAAACAACATCTAAATAAAATTGAATGTAGGCATTAGATGTTTTAACTAAGTTAAAATCACGTACAATAGTTTCAGCTAAGTCGTATAGAGGCAGCTGGAGCAACGTGGCATTATTTATATAAATATTGAAAGTTTCAAAACTCTTAAATAAATCGGAAATTGATAAATTAATATGGTTGATAAAGAATTCGTGCTTATCTTTAATATTAAATAAGCTTGCTAGATAATTTAAAGCAGAAATTTTTATTTCGTTATTTTTTGGTTGAATTAAAAGCGTTAATAAATCATTTACAAAATTTACTTCTATTGAGTTTGAAATTAATAAGGTTTCAGATGATACAATTGGTATTTGGTGTTGACTTAAATAATTTGCTACAGCAACGCCTTCTTTTTTCTTTCTTACTAAAACACAAATGTCTTGTAGTAAATAGTTGTTTTCTAAACAGCAATTTATGGTTGCTAATACCTTTTCTGAAAAAATAAGATTTCTATCGTCTTCTTTATCAATATTTAAAAATGATAATTCAACATAGCCACTTTCATTTTTAGAGCTATTTTGAGATGCATTTTCATAAAGTGTTTCGTAATCCTTTTTACTGAAAACATGGGTTGAAATAAATTTGAAAAAATCATTATTAAAATGAATTATTTCTTTAAAACTTCTATAATTTGTTGGTAAATTTTCTACGCTTTTTTCAACATAAAACGGATTGTCATTATTGAATAATCCAATAAATTGTTCTGCTTTTCCACCACGCCATCTGTAAATAGCTTGTTTAGCATCACCTACTAGCATGGTACTTCCTGTCTCGGTTGCTAATGAATTACCTATGAGCGGAATTAAATTTTGCCATTGCATTTCTGAAGTGTCTTGAAATTCATCAATAAAATAATGATTGAATTTTTCACCTATACGCTCATAAATAAAAGGCGTGGGTTGATTTTTAATTTCATTACTAATAATGGTATTAAACTCTGAAATAAGCATTTTATTCTGCTCTTCTTTCAACATTTTTAATTCATTATTGATTGCATTTAAAACAGATAAAGGGGTTATGTTTTTGTAAAATGATTTTAGAAATTTAAGACGAAAAACAGAAGTCTTGGTTTCATTAAAAGCTACACCTATTTGAGGTTGAATTTGTTCTATTATTGAAGCAATTTCATTGGTAACACGTTTTGGATAAAGTGTTTTTGATCCAATATCTTCTTGCCACTTGGCATCAAAATTAATGTCAAAAATGTTTTCTGCTAACTTTTTAAAATGTTTTGGTAAGTAGCTTCCAGAAAAATCATTAAACTCTAAACCGGCCTCTTCAATTAAAGCTAAAATACTTTTCGCATGGTCAACAATATAACTTTCTAAAATAGAAATTTCTTTTTTTAACTGATTTTTCAGCACTTTAAAATCGTCTAACGATTTATCTTTTAATGTTTCAATAAAAGGGATATCATTTTCATTAACCAGTAGTTTTGCAATTTTATTAAAATCAAAAGACACATCCCAACTTTTGTCATCATCAGCTTTTTCAATAGCAAAATCTATTAAAACCTTGGTTAGTGCATCGTTAGTTCCTGCTTTTGCTATGAGGCTATCTACGGCTTCATTTAATAGCGCGTCTTGATCTAATTCTACTTCAAAATTTAAAGGTAGTTTTAAATCATGAGCAAAGGTTCGTATTAATCTATGTGTAAAACCATCAATAGTCGATATATCAAAAGCAGCATAATTATGTATAATTGTATTTAGTAATTTTTTAGATTTTTCATGAAGCATTATGGGTTCTATATTTAATTCTTCACAAATAGTTTCAAACATACTATTTGGAGATTCTAAAATAGATGCATCAGAAAATTCTTTTAAGGTATCAATAATGCGGTCTTTCATTTCGGCAACTGCTTTATTGGTAAATGTGATAGCTAAAATGTTTTTAAAAAGATAGAGATTACTGGTGTTAAATAGAATTTTTAAATAGGCTTTTACTAGCGTAAAGGTCTTTCCGCTACCTGCAGAAGCGTTATAAATAGCAAAAGGTTGATTTGATGGCATAAAACAAATTTGGATACAAGATAAAAACTATCAATGGTTTGATAACAATTTATTATTTTTAATTAACCTGTTTTATCCGTAAATTTGAAATAAATTAAATATTAATATTTTAAAACAAAAAATTATGGCTTTTGAATTACCAGAATTGGGATATGCTTATGATGCTTTAGAACCTCATATAGATGCACGTACCATGGAGATACACCACTCAAAACATCACCAAGGATACACAAACAATTTAAATAATGCTATTGCAGGAACAGATTTAGAAGGAAAATCTATTGAAGATATTCTTGCAAATTTAGATATGAATAATGGTGCTGTTAGAAATAATGGTGGTGGTTTTTTTAATCACTCATTATTTTGGAGTATTATGAATCCAGAAGGAAAAGGATATTTATCTGGAGAATTAAAAGATGCTATTGAAGCAGAATTTGGTTCTAAAGAAGGATTTATGGATGCTTTTTCTAAAGCTGCAGCAACACGTTTTGGGTCTGGTTGGGCTTGGTTATGTGTGCATAAAGGCGGGAAAGTAGAAATATGTTCTACACCAAATCAAGATAATCCTTTAATGCCAGGTGTTACTTGTGGAGGAACACCTATTTTAGGAATCGATGTTTGGGAGCATGCTTATTACTTACACTACCAAAACCGTCGTCCAGATTATATTAATGCATTTTTTAATGTAATTAACTGGAATGAAGTAGAGAAACGTTACGCTGAGGCAAAGTAAAAAAACTAAACCTTTAAATATTTTAAAGCAAACTCCTTAATTGGGTTTGCTTTTTTTATGGCGTTACCTTTCCTGAATTAATTTTAGGAACAGGTAAGACTATCTAATATCTCTTTTTGTTAGTTATTATGAATTTGTTTCAGAATTTCATAATATTTTGAAAAATGAAGCCAGTATTATACCTAACATAAAAATAGAGTTATATAAAAATGAAAAAGGCGAACGAATGTTCACCTTTTTGCCCCAAATCTACCATGAACTTAACCTACTTATGTTATGGTTCTGCTAAAATAGAATAGAATAAAGGATTGATAAAATATTTTAGTTAAACGACTAATATATTAGCTTAACAGGATTAGCAAAAAAAGATAGAGGTGAAAGTTTTTTTATTAAAAGAAATAATTATGCATAAAAAAAGGCGAACAGATGTTCACCTTTTTTTGCCCCAAATCTACCATGAACTTAACCTACTTATGTTATGGTGAGTCTAATTTAGATGTATTTTAGATAAACTGATTATTTTTTAGATGAACAGCACTTTTTTTAGGTAAAATGTATTTTATTCAATTTATGTATTATAAATTTATAAAAACATCAATTAATAAGCACGTTCATTATTGCCTTCGTAAAAATTGATAAATGCTCGGTTTACAACTCTATTTCCACCCACAGTTGGATAGTTTCCTGTAAAATACCAATCGCCTAAATGATTAGGACATGCTTTGTGTAAATTTTCTACTGGTTGGAAAATAATTTTCACTTCAGCTTTTATGCTTTCATTACTTAATAATTCTGAAATTTTATCTGAAATTTGTTCATCAGTAAACGGATCATAAATTTCCTTTACGAAGTTTTGAACATTTTTATCTGCTAATTCCGTTTGTTCTATGCATTTATTATAAACATCTTTTACTATATGGTATTTGTTGTTGTCTTTTAATAATTCTAAAGCAGCTCTAAAGGCTACTAAACTTTCAAGATTTGCCATATCAATACCGTAACAATCAGGATATCTAATTTGTGGTGCAGACGACACTACAATGATTTTCTTAGGATTTAGGCGGTCTAGCATTTTAAGAATGCTCATCTTTAAAGTGGTACCTCTTACAATACTATCGTCAATAATAACTAAATTATCAGTAGGTTTAATAACGCCATAGGTAACATCGTATACGTGAGCAACTAAATCATCTCTACTGCTATCTTCTGTAATAAATGTTCTAAGTTTTACATCTTTTATTGCTATTTTTTCAACTCGAGCGTGCTCAGATAAAATCTCGGTGACTTTAGCTGCTGATAACGAGCGTTGCCCATTTAGAATAGCATTTGTTTTTGTTTTATTAATAAACGCATCGGCGGTTTCTATCATTCCAAAAAATGATGTTTCAGCGGTATTTGGAATATATGAGAATACGGTATTTTTTGTGTCATTATCAATAGCCTCAAGGACTTTAGGCATTAATAATTTCCCTAGCATTTTACGCTCTTGGTATATTTCGGCATCGCTTCCTCTCGAAAAGTAGATACGTTCAAACGAACAAGCTTTCTTTTCTAAAGGTTGTAATATTTGTTTTAGTCTTACTTCTCCAGCTTTTTTCATTATTATGGCTTGTCCTGGTTCTAATTCCTTAACGTCTTCAAATTTTACATTAAAAACGGTTTGAATTACAGGGCGTTCTGATGCTACAACTACTATTTCATCATCTTGATAATAATATGCAGGTCTAATACCTGCAGGGTCTCTTAAAACAAATGAATCTCCATGCCCTATAAGCCCAGCCATGGCATAACCTCCATCCCAGTTTTTGGCAGCACGTCTTAAAATTTTTGCCACTTTAAGGCGTTCTGCAATAAGTGGTGAGGCTTGTTGTTTATTGTAGCCTTCTTTTTTAAGGTCTTTATAAATTTTACTTACAGCATCATCTAAAAAATGACCAATTTTTTCCATGATAGTAATGGTATCGGTATACTCCTTAGGGTGCTGTCCTAATTCAATAAGATTGCTAAAAAGCTCTTTAACATTAGTCATGTTAAAGTTTCCTGCCATAATCAGGTTTCTGTGCATCCAGTTATTTTGTCTTAAAAAAGGATGTACACTTTCTACGCTATTTTTTCCAAAAGTACCATAACGGACATGACCTAATAAGACTTCTCCTATATATGGGATATGTTTTTTTTGTGCAGCAACATCATCCATGTATTCAGGATGTGCTTTAAATTCTTTATTAACGCGTTCATTAATTTGAGCAAAGATATCTTGTATAGGTTGTTGTGCTATCGAGCGCACTCTGCTTATATAACGTTCTCCTGGATTTGTATTTAGTTTAATACTAGCAAAACCGGCACCATCTTGTCCACGGTTATGCTGTTTCTCCATCATGAGATACATTTTGTTTACACCATAAAAGGCGCTACCGTATTTTTCCTTGTAAAATTCTAGAGGTTTTAAAAGTCTTATAACTGCTATTCCACATTCGTGTTTTAAGGCATCACTCATAATAATAAATGTTTTCGCTTTTCTCGTTATTTTATTTCAAATCATTGAATCTATGATTTCGTAGAAATAACGAATTTTATTTTTAATTAAAAACGCACTCTTTTAGAGCGCGTAGTATTATGATAATTCTATTTCAAATTGCGTTAATTGCTTAAATTGCAATAATCGTTTATGGACTTCATCGTTCGATAAATTTTGCATACGTTCAGTTCCAAATTTTTCAACACAAAAAGACGCTAACGTTGAGCCGTAAATAACTGCGTTTTTCATATTTTCAAAAGAAGTATCTCCAGTATTTGCAATATAACCAGCAAAACCGCCTGCAAATGTATCTCCAGCTCCAGTAGGATCAAAAACTTCTTCTAAAGGTAAAGCAGGAGCATAAAAAACATTGTGATCATGAAACAATAATGCCCCATGTTCTCCTTTTTTAATCACCACATATTTAGGTCCCATAGCATGAATTTTTCTGGCGGCAACTACTAATGAGTATTCACCAGTAAGTTGTCTAGCTTCTTCATCGTTTATGGTGATAACATCTATACGTTTTATAACGTTTAGTAAATCGTCTAAAGCACAGTCCATCCAAAAATTCATGGTATCTAAAATCACCATTTTTGGTTTTGTTGTCATTTGGTCTAGCACGCTAGCTTGTACTAGTGGGTGTAAATTACCAAGCATAACAACTTCGGCATCTTTATAATCTTCAGGAACTACAGGGTTAAAATCGGCAAGTGTGTTTAGTTCTGTTGCTAAAGTATCACGCGAGTTCATATCATTATGATAGCGACCACTCCAAAAGAATGTTTTACCTTCTTTAACGATTTCAATTCCTGAAATATCAATATTTTTACTGGATAATAAATCTAAATATTCTTGAGGAAAATCGCCGCCTACAATAGAAACCGCAGTGGCATCAACATTAAACTGCGAGGCAGATAAACCGATGTAAGTTGCTGCTCCACCAAGTATTTTATCGGTTTTTCCGAAAGGTGTTTCAATAGCATCAAAAGCTACAGTACCTACTATTACTAATTTACTCATGAATAGAGTTATGATTTTTGTGCAAAGATAGGTTATTTAAATATTTAGGCAATAAAATTTTTTTATTGAAAAGCTGACTTATTACAACTCACTTAGGTGTTTCAACAATTCACTAATTTTCATTTTTTTAATAAACTTATATCATGCATTTTTGCTTCAAAATAGAATATTATCATGAATAAACTCTTGTTAGGTAGAAGTAATCTTTTTATAGCAATAATGATGTTTATTATTATTAGTGTTTTATATTTTGGATTGGCAGGGTTATTTTTCAATAGGTATCCATTTATAGCGTTATTTTTTGGTTTAGTTTCAGCTTTTGTCTCAGCATACTTTCTTTCGGTGGTAGTAAATAAGGAAGCTTTACAAACTCATAAACATTTAAATTTATTGTTTGTATATGCTTTGAACACATTCGCCTTTCCTTTTTTTATTGGGTTTTTAACTATATATATTGAAAAATTAGTAGCCCCCATGCAGAAGCTTTTTATTGAAACATTTTCTAATCAAATAGCAATAAATTATTTAACCTTTTTAGGACCTTATTTTCTTATTTTAACTATTAGTATACACTTTTTGTATTTTTATAAAGCAAATAAGAAAACAGTTGTTAAGCTTATGCATGATGATGCAAAAAGTAGTATTAGTTTAAGTCAATTAAAAATGCAATTAAGTCCTCATTTTTTATTTAATAATATTAGTACTTTAACTAGTATTATAGAGGAGAACCCCAAAGCAGCAGTTAATTTTTCTGAAAACCTTTCTAACATCTATCGTTATTTATTAGAAAAAGAAAAAGAGGATATAGTTAGTCTAGATGAAGAATTAAAGTTCACTAAAATGTATATTGAATTACTTTCCGTAAGGTTTGAAGAAGCCTTTGATTGTAATATTGAAGTTGTTGATTGTAATAATAAATATATCATTCCATTATCTATTCAGCAAGCCATTGAAAACATTGTTAAACACAATGAAATTAATGCTGAGACCCCATTAAAAGCAACCGTTTTTGTTGATGAGAATAAGGTTGTAATTACAAATACTTTAAATCCAAAAAGAACTATTAAAACCTCTTTTAATATGGGTATTAAGAATATCTCCGATAGGTATTTGTATTTCACAGATGAAAAAGTAACTGTTTTTAAAACAAAAGATGAATTTAGAATTGAATTACCAATATTAACTCTTGAAGCATAAAATATGAAACCAATTTATTTACTAGTACTAGCATTATTTTTTTGTGGTTGTAAAGTTGATCAAGAGAACGTTTTAGATGTTGAATTTAAGGTTGTTGATTTTACTTTTAAAAAGGAGTTTTTTGACACGCATACAGAAGATGAAAGAAACAAAGCTTCAGCAATGTTAACTAGTATAAACAATTATTTTAAGTTTACCAAAGACGGCAAACTTTATGTCGATTCAACTTTTGGGAAAACATTTTTAAACGATTCTATTTTTAATTACAAAATAGATGGAAATATTATAGAGTTAGAGGGTAAGTCTGGTAAAAATGAAATTATACTTTCAGGAAGAAGAGAAGAAAATTTTATTGATATTTATTTTGAAAATGATATATTTAAAAGAGTAGGACTATTAAAGCCAAAAAAAGCACCAATAAATAAAAACAAAGAGCTTGTTGGGAGTTACGTAATAGGAGGATATGGCTTAGGTTACCGTTATCAAAAAAACACAAATTTAGGTCATGATTTAGTGCAATCTACATTAAAATCACAATTTCAATTTAAACCTAATGACACCTTGGTGATGCCTCAAGAATTTGGAAAATCATTTTTTGGCGAGCATATATTCCATTATGCTTTTGATGGGAAATTACTTGTTCTTGAAGGTGAAATAGGTAGGTTTGACATTCCTGTTGAAAAATGGCAATCAGAAGGTACATTTGAGTTATTGCCAAACGATGGTTATTTTACAAGTTTAATTTTTTCACTCCCAAGAATCACAAATAAATAATTAAGGTTAATTCGTTAAATGAAAACAGTAATAATAGAGGATGAATTACCGTCGAGTAGAAAGTTACAGCGTATGTTGGAAGACTTTAATTATGAGGTTTTAGCATGTTTGTTTTCAGTAAAATCTGCGATTAAATGGTTTGAAACATATGATCATCCAGATGTTTTATTTGTTGATATTCATTTGTCTGATGGTTTAAGTTTTGAGATTTTTAAGCATGTTGAAATTAAAAGTTTTATAGTTTTTACTACTGCATATAGTGAATATAGTATTAAGGCTTTTGATTATAATAGTATTTCTTATTTACTTAAACCCATAAACAAAATTCAATTAGAAAAGGCAATACAAAAAGCAACAACTATTAGTCAAAATAAAATTAAGTTATTAGCTTTAAAAGAAGCTGTTGAAGAAAACAATGTAGCGTTATATAAAAACAGATTTGCTGTTAGAATTGGTAAAAAATTAAAGTTAATAGAAACGAATGATATTGAATGTTTTTTTAGTTCAAATGGTATCACTTATTTGCGTTCAAATGAGTTTAATTATATTATTAATACAGCATTAATAAATCTTGAAGGAGAATTAAATCCTAGTGTTTTTTTTCAAATAAGTAGAAAATGTATTATTAACATTAACGCTATTAAAAACATTGTATCTTATTCTAATAGCAGATTAAAATTAGAATTAAACTCATATCAAGAATCTGAAATTATAGTAAGTCGAGAGCGTGTAAAAGATTTTAAGAAATGGATTAGTGATGAAAGTTAAAAACTATTTTCTCCCAAAATCGGCAGGAATTTCTCCCCAAGCTTTGGTTTCCCATTTCACAATAACTGTTTTGTAGGTATTATTTTTTAACCAATCAATAGCTCTGTCAACTAATTCAAAAAGTGCTTTGTTTTTATTGTTGCGTTCAAGTTTTGTATTACATGTTTTCCTTTTTACCCAGCTCATGGCTGTCTTAGAATCGGTATATAATATACGGTCGCTATTATTTTTTTTAAGAAGTGCTAAGCCGTGTACTAAGGCTAAAAATTCTCCAATATTATTGGTGCCTTCTTCAAAAGGACCTTGAATGAATAGTTGTTTTTTTGTTTTGGTATCTACGCCTCTATATTCCATAATACCAGGATTTCCGCTGGAGGCAGCATCCACTGAAATAGAATTATAATTAGGTTGCCCTATTTTTTTTAATTGTTCGGGAGATAATTCACTTTTAAAGTCTTTGTTTTTTCCAATATAATCAAAGTAGTTTCCTTTTAAAGCATTTTGGGCAGCTTCAAAAGTTAAAAACGATTTGTATTGTGCGCCTTCAAAATTGGTGATTTGTGCTTTGCAGTCATTCCATTTTTCAAAAACACCTGTTTTGTGCCCTTTCCAAACGGTATAATATTTTTTTTTCTTAGTTGCCATTTTTTTATTTCCGCGAAGGCGGAAATCTTTTAATTATAGTTCTAATTATTTCCTTACGACAGTAATTTTTCAACAACTTTTGGAAAGTGCTCCATTTCCAATTCATGAATTTTTGCCGCAACAGTTTCAGCTGTATCATTTGTATTCACTTCACATGTTGCTTGAAAAATAATAGCGCCTTCATCGTAATGTTCATTAACATAATGAATAGTAATACCTGTTTCTACTTCATTATTATCAACTATAGCTTTATGTACATGCATGCCATACATGCCTTTTCCTCCATATTTTGGTAATAGTGCAGGATGTACATTTACTACTTTATTTGGAAAAGCATTCAAAATATTTTCAGGAAATTTCCATAAAAACCCAGCTAAAACAATAAGATCTGGTTGTGAAGCTTTTAATATGTTAAGGACATCATCCGTTTTTGTAAAAGCTATTTTGTTAAAAGAAAGAGCGCTAACATGAAGTGTTTTACATCTATCTAAAACTTTAGCATGAGGATTGTTAGTTAACACTTGAACAACAGAGGCATCTTCTGTGTTGTGAAAAAACTTAATTAGATTTTCAGCATTTGTGCCACTTCCGGACGCAAAAATTACAATTCGTTTCATCTGTTGGTTTATGTTTTTAAATTAATGTCAGATGTAATTCGAAAATCGAATGTACAATAATGTTCAGCAAAATTAACAAGCTCATATCGTTTTACAGACTGTAATGTTAAAGGTTATATGAACAAAAAAAAGAATAATTATTAACAATTAGAAGGTAAAATTAAAATAGTTAAAAGTAATTTTAGTAAATTACCAACACATTTTTAAATTAAAGGTGTGTTTTAAAAATAAAGTTTTTTATTTTTGCCAACTAATTAAAACATTTAAATTAAAAGATTATGTCAGACATTGCATCAAGAGTAAAAGCGATTATCGTAGACAAATTAGGAGTAGATGAGAACGAAGTTGTAACTGAAGCAAGCTTCACAAACGATTTAGGAGCAGACTCTTTAGATACTGTAGAATTAATTATGGAGTTCGAAAAAGAATTCGACATCCAAATTCCAGACGATCAAGCTGAAAATATTGCAACAGTTGGTCAAGCTATATCATACATAGAAGCAGCAAAATAAGCAAAATACTTTATGGAATTAAAGCGAGTTGTAGTCACAGGATTAGGGGCTTTAACACCAATTGGCAATACCAAAGATGAATTTTGGGATGGTTTAATTAGTGGTAAAAGTGGTGCTGCGCCTATAACATATTATGATACCGAGAAGTTTAAAACAAAATTCGCTTGCGAATTAAAAAACTTTAACGCAACAGACTTTTTTGATAGAAAAGAGGCTCGTAAGATGGATAAATTTGCACAATACGCTATGGTAGCAGCAGATGAAGCCATTGAGGATTCTAAATTAAACCTTGAAGAAGTCAATAAATTACGTGTAGGTGTTATTTGGGGTGCAGGTATTGGTGGATTAGAAACTTTTCAGCAAGAAGTATTAAACTTTGCTGCTGGTGATGGTTCTCCAAGATTTAATCCATTCTTTATTCCTAAAATGATTGCTGACATTGCGCCAGCAAACATCTCTATAAAACATGGTTTTATGGGGCCAAATTACACAACAGTTTCTGCCTGTGCATCTTCAGCTAATGCTATATTTGATGCATTAAACTCTATTCGTTTAGGGTATTGTGATGTTATAGTTACAGGAGGAAGTGAAGCAGCAGTTACTATAGCTGGTATGGGTGGTTTTAATGCCATGCACGCTTTATCTACTAGAAATGAAAGTCCAGAAACAGCTTCTAGA